>JBJEND010000088.1:0-2809 GCA_051880015.1 Butyrivibrio sp.
CGATTAAATAAAAGTATAATTAACCCTTTACAGCACCACCGGTTACACCTTCTACATAGTACCTCTGCAAGCAAAGGAAGAGAATTGTAATCGGAATGGCTACCATAACACCACCAGCACAGAATCTTGTGAAGTAGCCCTGGAAGTCATTAGTATTTACCCACTGGTACAAACCAACTGCTACGTTGTACTTCTGTGTAGTTCCCATTGCAACATATGATGCAAAAATGTAATCACACCAAGGTGCCATGAATGCAACCAAAGCCTGATAAATGATGATTGGCTTTGAAAGCGGAACAATCATACTAAAGAATATTCTGGCATTAGAAGCGCCGTCAATTCTGGCAGCCTCATCCAACGATTTGGGAATTGTGTCAAAATAACCTTTACATACATAATAGCCCATTCCGGAACTGGCAACTGAAATTAAAATCAATCCCGGTATAGCGCCCTGCTGAACAAGTCCGAACTGTTTCAGAAGGAAGTATAAACAAATCATTGTAAGGAATCCCGGGAACATTCCAAGGATTAACCAGAAACGCATCAGCAGCTCCCTTCCTTTAAAACGCATTCTTGAAAGTGCAAAAGCAACACATACTACAATGATTGTCTGTAAAACAGCTACAAACGCTGCAATAATTAATGTATTAGCGTACCATCTTAAAAAGTTACACTGTTCCGTATCAAAAAGGAACTTATAATTATCAAGTGAAAATCCATTCTTAGGAATAACATATCCTACCATTCCACCAAACTCTGTTGCATATGAACGGAAGCTTTGAAGAACGATACATACGAACGGAATCAACCAGATTGCACTGATAATAACCAATGCGATGTGTGAAACAACAATTCCGGCAGTCTTATGCTGTTTGTGTAATTTATGTTCTTTAGCCATTATTGGAATCCCTCCTCGTCTTTAACTGACGGTAAGACGTTATATACTATCAATGATATAACAGCGGTTACCGCAAATACCATGATACCTAAAACAGCCGCCATCTTGTAGTTGGTCTGGTTAACAGTCATCTTATACAACCATGTTACCAAAAGGTCAGTCTTACCTGCACCTCCAACAAGGGACATTGAAGTAGGTCCGCCGCCTGTTAAGAGGAAGATAACGTTGAAGTTGTTCAGGTTACCTGTAAACTGTGTAAGAAGATACGGTCCTGTTACAAACAACATATACGGGAGAGTAATCTTGTAGAACATCTGCCATCCGCTGGCGCCGTCGATTTTGGCACTCTCGTACAGATCGGCAGGAATGTTCATCAAAAGTCCTGTTGAAATAAGCATGGTATAAGGAATACCAATCCAACAGTTAATTAATATAATCGTGATACGGGCTAACGTAGGATTCGTCCAGAAAGGAATCGCCTCCTTAACCCAGCCCCACTTCATAAGGTACGAGTTAATCAAGCCGTCATTAGCAAACATCTTGGAAACGTAAAGCAATGACACAAACTGCGGAATAGCAATGGTCATAACAAGGATTGTTCTCCAGAGTTTCTTGAATTTAACGCCTTTTTTGTTTATGAGAATTGCAATAGCCATTCCTCCGAAGTATGTGAGGAAGGTTGCAAAAAATGCCCAAATTAATGTCCATCCCAAAACCTTTACAAAAGTGGTACCGAATCCGCCTGTACTAATAGAAAACAGATTCTTAAAGTTCTCAATACCTACCCAGGTGAAAAGTTTTGACGGAGCCTGATGATCATAATCGTAGTTAGTAAATGCGACACAGATCATGAATATAATAGGAATAACGGTAAAAACAATTACTCCCGTTACAGGTAATGCCAACAGGGTTTTATCAAAATTCTTATCAAAAAGGTTTTTGATATCGCTTGCGAATGTTGGCAGTTTTCTTCCTTCTTTTTTAAGGATTTCTTCTCTACGGTTCTCGGCAATATTAAGTCTCCATAGGAAAATAAAGAGCAATGTCACCAGCACCGCCATTACTCCGTATAGAAGAATAAGGAAGCTGTTATCTCCGGGAACCAATGTATAAGTCAACATATCAAATGACTGTTCTACGGTTCCCAATGTGCCGAGCTTAATCATGTAATCCCAGCCAAAATTAATCATATAATAGATATATCCTGCTTCTAAAGCCAGAAAAGCAAGACCTCTTAATACCACGCCTCTGCTGAGAGAGCCAAAGCCCATAATGATATAGGAAATTCTGGTTCTCCAGTCACCCTCTTTAAAGGTTGTTCCGATTTCTTTGAAATCTTTTCCTATCCATTTAAAGAATCCAGCAATGCCGCCGCCCGATTTCTTAATCGGTTTTGCAGAAGTTTTCTTTCTTGATTTTGATTTCATATTATCTGCCTCTTTCATATTTCTTCAGGTTAAATATACTTTGCAGGTCAGCCATTGCTGTACACATACCTACATTGTTAAACAGGCCATAAAATATATAGAATGAACAGGGGGGAAACCCCCGCCTGCTCACCTATATAAGCATCTGCTGATTACTCTGCTGTTGCGTATGACTCGCAATCTTTCTGGAATGTATCAAGCATTGCCTTAAGATCATCATCACTTGTATCTTTGTTGATGTTCTTTGTTACGCACTCATCACCAAGGGATGTTGCTCTTGACCAATATGAATCAGGATACTGGCCCTGTGGAATTGTGTAAGCTAACTGAGCAGCAAGAGCTGATAATGCAGGATCGTTCTGAACTGCTTCATTCTGCTGTGCCTTAAGGTTAGATGGGCCCCATCCTACAAGGTTGAATCTTTCCATCTGAACTTCTTCTGATGAAAGGTATTCAGCTAATGCAAGACATACAAGAGCTTTAC
>JBJEND010000089.1:0-13944 GCA_051880015.1 Butyrivibrio sp.
CACTCAAATAAATCTATGGCAGACATATATAATACACTGTTTGCCTTATCAAGTAAAGCCTTTGCAATGCAGTTTGACAAAAAAGTCTTGCCGACTCCGGTATCCCCATAAAACAGAATATTGTCTCCGGAAGGAAAATTATCGGTATACTCCTTACAGATAGAGAGAACCTTCCGGGCATTGTCATAGGGGGTAAGTCCGGTAACTGCATCAGCATTCCCATTGGAATAGTACTCTAACGAAAAGGTATCAAAATTTTCCGATTGAAGAACATTCTCCAGATTGGACTGCCTGTAAAGCAGATTTATGGCAGCCTGATTAAAACAGCGGCATTTCTCATTATTAATATATCCCGTATCCTTACACAGAGGGCAGGAATATTCAGGATTAAGATAATCCTCACTAAATCCGTGGGATTTAAGCTCCTCCCTAAGGCGGTGCTCAATGAAAGCAATATCCGAACGGAGATTATTCAATGCGTCATTATCTCCGGTAATGGCAACCTTAGCTGCGTCCACTGATAAAAGGCTTATCCTGTCAAGAAGGGATTTATACTCCGGCACTTTGGCATAAACCTCGGCAGTGCGCTCATCCAGTCGGTGTCTGGAAGCAGTCTGTTTCGCACCGTATTCTCTCATAATTGCATCATACTGTGAATTCGTGAGTGCCAAAATATATCCTCCTAATATTATTTATTATTGCTGATAAGTGTCTTTTCTATTTTATCAAAATCATATGTGCGCTGTGAAAAATTATTAAATTTATTGACAGACTTGGAAGGTGGAATCTTAGCTTCAACCGGAACCGTGATTTTAGCCCTGAATCCTGCATCAAGAGTCTTCAATTCTTCTAATGTATGTATTCCTGCAGTCTTCCACTTACGCAGAATACCGTCGGCATAACTGAAATTAGGCTTGCTCATGGACATGATTGTCCTTCTGCAGGCTTCTTCTACCATCTCCGGGTCAAAACCGTATTCATCATACCACCTGTTAATAAAATCAAGCTCTATGGGTGTAAGATTGCGGTCACCTATTCCGAAAGTACGGCTGACAGCGGCGGTACGTCTGCTGCGGATGACAGCAGTATCCTTTGCCTCATTAACGGAAGTTATACCCTGCTCATGCCAGGCAAGGGCAACCTTCTCAATATACCGGAGGCTTGTATGCTGATTAGTTACACAGTATTCCACCAGATATTCAATCAAATCTACAGAAAATCCCAAATCATTACGGATAAACAAAACAGTATTAATATCTGCTCCCGATAAGGGTTTGCCTACATACTGTTCCACAATAAACAAAAGCTCCTTAATATCCTCCTGCTCCTTCAGGCGCTTAATCTGCGCAGGGGAATAGGAAGGCTTGGTTAAGGTATTGGAACTGCCGTGGGCCTTATCATCTGTTACGGAAATATCCACTGTCGCAGCAGTCTGCACACCGGACTGTTCCACACTGTCCAAAGGCAGAAATACAATGGATTCCGGTTCAGAACCGGAAGAAAAGGTTACAGAAAGGACATTCTGCTTATCCCAGTATTTTAAAGCGCGGACTATATCCTTCTCGGTAAGGTTCAGACGGTCTGCAATGCCGCTTAAAGTTAAATCCGGCATATTAAGACATCTTAAAAGGTAAAGATATACCTTGACAAATTCACCGTTGGCATCCCGCATATAACTGTCAATAAAAACATTGGGAATTGAAGTTTCAGTATTAACTTTGGAAGATGATAATAACAGCTTTTTCATAAATGTTCTCCGTATACGACTATTGCGTGGACTTTGATTATATCACAGCAATTTCAAAAAGAGAACAGGGAAGTTTGTCATTAATAAAAGTTGTGGAAACTGTGGATATTGTGGAAAATCAGCCCTTTGCCAAAAGGCTTTCTCCTACCTCCACAATGTTGCCGGCTCCCATTGTAATAACAATGTCACCATCTTTGGCTGTGGTAAGAATTAAATCTTGAATTTTATTAAAGTCAGGTTCATATATACAATGAGTTCCCAGTAAATCAATTTCCCGTTTCAAATCGAGAGAGGAAATTCCAATGGTATTCTGTTCCCTTGCAGCGTAAATATCAGCCAGAATAACACAGTCCGCAAGACTTAATGAACGAGCAAAATCCTTAAGAAAAGCATTGGTTCGCGTATAGGTGTGGGGCTGAAAAATACATATTATTTTATTATGACGGCACTGCCGGGCAACCTTGAGGGTTGCGGCAATTTCAGCCGGATGGTGTGCGTAGTCATCTATAACGGAAAAGCCGTTTAATGTTCCCTTGCGTTGGAAACGACGATGTGCTCCGCTGAATGCGGCCAAAGCCTTAAGCGTTATGTCCGCAGGTATCTTAAGAGCATCTGCAACAGCAAATGCCGCAAGACTGTTATATACATTGTGAATTCCGGCAACACCCAGGGAAACTTTGGTTACTTCTCTGCCGTCCCGGATAAGAGTATAGGTGTAGCAGCCATTACAGTCCGGTGTTAAATCCCGTGGTGTATAGTCACAGTTACTGCTTCCCACAGTCACAACAGGACATTTAATGTTTTCATATATATATTCTGCATCCGGGATGTCACCGTTAATAACCAGAAGACCGTTTTCCGGAAGAAGTCCGGCGTATCTTTTGAAGGAGAGACGTATGTCATCCAGATCCTTAAAGAAATCAAGATGGTCTTCTTCTATATTAAGAATAACTTCTATAGTGGGTGAAAAAGACAGAAAGCTGTTGGTATATTCACAGGCCTCTGTAATAAAATTACCTGAAGAACCCACCCTTAAATTACCGTTGATGGAAGGAAGAATACCTCCTACCGAAACCGTGGGATCCATATCTGCAGCCAGCAGGATTTCCGTAATCATGGAAGTCGTGGTGGTTTTACCGTGGGTACCGGATACCCCTATGGCAGTATCGTAGTTGGCCATAATCTCACCAAGAAGCTCGGCTCTGGTCAATAGGGGAAGGCCTTTGTTAACAGCGGCTTTGAATTCGGGATTGTCAGGGTGGATTGCTGCAGTATATACAACCACATCTATTCCCTCCGTAATATTATCTGCCCTCTGGCCGATATATATGGTCATTCCCTCATTACGAAGGCGGCAGGTTAATTCTGACTCTTTCATATCTGAGCCGGAAACCGTAAAGCCTTTAGAAAAAAGAATATCGGCAAGACCGCTCATACTGATGCCTCCAATGCCGATAAAATGTACGTGTACAGGTTTATTAAAATCTATGTTATACATTACTATGAATCTCCAATCACATAATCTATACTTTATTTTATACCACCTTTTACGAAAATGTAAAGTAACTAAAAAATTTATGGAAAATTTAACAAAAAAATATGGAATTTTTTGAAAAAAAGTGTTTATTACTTTAAATTTTTTCCCAAATATGATACAATAACTATACTATTAATACGGAATACTAAATATATATACTTGAGGTGATAATAATGGTCAAAAAAGAAATGATAGCCATGTTACTGGCTGGAGGACAGGGCAGCAGACTTGGTGTTCTTACTTCGAAAGTTGCAAAACCGGCGGTCGCATTCGGTGGCAAATACCGAATAATTGACTTCCCGCTGAGTAACTGTATTAATTCCGGAATTGATACAGTGGGGGTTCTTACCCAGTATCAGCCATTAAGACTGAATACACACATCGGAATAGGTATTCCTTGGGATCTGGACCGGAATGTAGGCGGTGTAACGGTACTTCCTCCTTATGAGAGAAGTACAAGCAGTGAATGGTATACAGGTACAGCCAATGCCATTTATCAGAATATTGATTATATTGATTTGTACAATCCGGATTATGTACTTATCCTGTCAGGTGATCATATCTACAAAATGGATTACGAGATAATGCTTGATTATCATAAGGCCAGCAATGCAGATGTCACTATTGCTGCGATGCCTGTGCCGATGGAAGAAGCTAACAGATTTGGTATTCTCATTACAGATGGTGATAACCGGATAACTGAATTTGAAGAAAAACCTGCCAACCCCAGAAGCAACCTTGCATCCATGGGTATTTACATCTTCAGCTGGAAGGTGTTAAGGGATGCTCTGGTTAAGATGAAGGACCAGAAGGGCTGCGATTTTGGTAAGCATATTATTCCGTATTGCTTTGAACAGGGCAACAGAATGTTTGCCTATGAATATAACGGATACTGGAAGGATGTAGGAACATTGAGTTCATATTGGGAAGCCAATATGGAACTGATAGATATTGTTCCCGAATTTAATCTTTACGAGGAGTTATGGAAAATATACACCAAGGCAGATGCGCTTCCGCCTCAGTATGTTTCCTCAGATGCGTACATTGAAAGGAGCATAATAGGAGAAGGCTGCGAGATTTACGGAGTTGTTAAGAATTCGGTTATCGGTGAAGGCGTGGTAATAGAAGAAGGGGTATTTATTGAGAACTCCATCGTAATGCAGAATTCGGTAATACATAAAAATGCCAAGATTTACAAATCAATTATTGCAGAGAATGTGGAAATCGGGGAGAATACCGTGCTTGGCGTAGGCGGTTATGCAGAGAGTAAGCTTGACCCGAAGATATATGCGTCAGATCTTGTAACGGTAGGAGAAAATTCCTTCATACCGTCAAATGTATCAATCGGTAAGAATACTGCTATCTCAGGAATTACGGATATATCAGATTATACGGATAATATGCTCCCGGGAGGCGGATATATTATTAAGGCAGGTGAAAACAGATGAGAGCAATCGGTGTGATTTTAGCAGGCGGAAATAATAAACAGATGCGGGAACTTTCCAACAAAAGAGCCATTGCGGCAATGCCTATGGCGGGAAGCTACCGTACCATTGATTTTGCTTTGAGTAATATGACCAATTCCCATATAGGCAAGGTTGCGGTTATTACCCAGTATAATGCAAGATCCCTTAATGAACATTTAAGCTCATCCAAATGGTGGGATTTCGGAAGAAAACAGGGCGGATTGTTTGTATTTAATCCGACAATTACTTCTGAGCAGAGCGTATGGTACAGAGGAACAGCAGATGCCCTTTATCAGAATCTGGAATTTTTAAGGAACAGCCATGAACCATACGTTGTAATTGCCTCCGGAGATGGTGTGTATAAGTTGGATTACAATAAGGTTCTGGAATACCACATTGAGAAAAAATCCGATATTACCGTTGTAGTTAAGGATATAGACAGTGTAGAGGATGCCAGAAGGTTCGGCGTGGTACGTCTGGCGGATGACGGAAGAATCACCGATTTTGAGGAGAAACCGGTGGAGACCCAGATAAGCACCGTATCAACCGGTATTTATGTAATCAGAAGAAGACTTTTGATAGAACTGCTTCAGAAAGCATATGAAGAAGACCGGTATGACTTTGTTAAGGATATTCTCATTCGTTATAAGAACATTAAGAGGATATATGCTTATAAGATGGATACCTACTGGAGTAATATTGCTACAGTTGAATCCTATTACAGAACCAACATGGATTTTCTTAAGAAAGATGTACGGAATTTCTTTTTTAAAGAATATTCGGATATATATACCAAAGTGGATGATCTGGCTCCTGCCAAATATAATCCCGGTGCGGATGTGAAAAACAGCCTTGTGGCCAGCGGATGTATTATTAACGGCAGAGTGAGGGATTCAGTTATTTTTAAGAAGGTGTACATAGGCAATAACTGTACAATTAATAATTGTATTATCCTCAATGATGTACATATTGGAGATAATACACATTTGGAGAACTGTATTGTTGAAAGCAGGGATACAATCCGTCCGAACACAGAGTACATCGGAACGCCCGATGATATCAGAATTGTTCTGGAGAAGAATGACAGATACGGTTTCATATAGTTTCTATGGGGATTACATTACATATATAATAAGGAAGGGGACTTACAAATGCAGATTACTGATGTAAGAGTACGAAGAGTTACCAAAGAAGGCAAGATGAAAGCCATTGTGTCAATTACTATTGATGATGAATTTGTTATTCATGATATTAAAGTAATTGATGGCGAGAAAGGACTGTTTATTGCAATGCCCAGTAAGAAATCACTTGACGGTGAATACAGGGACATTGCCCATCCGATTAATTCCGATACAAGGGACAGGATACAGAAGCAGATTCTTGAGGCATATGAAGCCGTTAAAGATGACCCTATTGAAGAGTAGCAAAAAAGCAGGCCCGGTTCGGCCTGCTTTTTTTGTGCCCAAATATATTTTAAACAAATTTTATGTTTTAATTAAAATAAGTATTGACGGATATATCGAGGTATGATATTATCATTTTAGACAAGAAATATGTTTTTAAACAAAAAAGATGTTTTAAATGAGAAACGGGTGATTATTTGGATAAAATTTACAAACTTACACTGGATGACGGAGAACGGCTCATAGCCGTGGGAAAGGCATTGTCATCGGATGTCAGAATCAGAATACTCAAGCTTTTATGCACATATAAACTTAATATAAACGAAATAGCAGAGAAACTGGAAATACCTGCTTCCAGTGCTGCAGTTAATATCAAGGTGCTGGAAGAAGCCGGCCTGATTGGCACTGAAGTGGCCGCAGGTGTGAGAGGAGCTGCGAAGCTTTGTTACAAAACTGCTTCTGAGCTGAATATACTGCTTTCTACAGAAGACACCGGAGAGGCTACAGAGATTATAAGCATGCCCATAGGTAATTACGTGGATTATAATGTGGAGCCCACATGCGGACTGGCCAGCGAGAAAGGTTTTATTGACAGTGAAGATGAACCGAGAGCCTTTTATAATCCCGAGAGAACTAAGGCAGAGCTTTTGTGGCTGGGCAGAGGTTATGTGGAATACAGATTCCCCAATCACATGCTGGAGAACCGCAGGATTAAGAAAATAGAAATATCTGCTGAACTTTGTTCTGAGGATCATGAATATAATATGGATATGAAATCCGACATATCCATGTGGATTAACGGAATTAACGCCGGAACATGGCACTGCCCCAGTGATTTTGGAGGCAGACGGGGAAAACTTAATCCGGAATGGTGGCCGGATAAGAATACACAGTATGGCATGCTTAAGACCTGGCGCATAAGCAACCACGGAACCTATCTGGATGGAGAGATGGTGTCGGACCGCTCTCTGGAAGATTACAGCCTGTTAGGAGACGGATATATTTCAGTCCGGATAGGCAATGATGAAAATGCAGAACACATAGGTGGAATGAATCTGTTTGGTAACGGATTCGGAGATTACCCCCAGGATATAATAATGAAAATAACCTACAGTGAGTAACGTTAAGAAAGGAGATTATTAATGAAAGAACAGTTAATCAGAAAATTTACTGAGAAATTCGGAGAAGGCGGAGACATCCGGGCATATTTTGCTCCCGGACGTGTGAATTTAATCGGGGAGCATACAGACTATAACGGCGGACATGTTTTTCCGTGCGCCCTTACCATTGGAACATATTTTATTGCAAGAAAAAGAGAGGACAGAGTTTTAAGATTTTATTCTGAAAATTTTGAGAACCTTGGCATTGTGGAGGGAAGTCTTGATAATCTTGTGTGGTCAAGGGAAGCTGATTGGACCAACTATCCTATGGGAGTTATGTGGGCCTTCGGTGAGAAAGGATATAACATTACCAACGGCTTTGACATACTATTATTCGGCAATATTCCCAACGGCTCAGGGCTTAGCTCTTCTGCTTCCGTAGAAGTGGGAACGGGAGTTCTTCTCAGGGATATGTACGGATTTGATGTGGATATGATTCAGATTTCTTTAATCGGACAGTATTCTGAAAATAATTTTAATAAAGTTAATTGCGGAATTATGGATCAGTTTGCCATTGCCATGGGTCAGAAAAATAAAGCCATATTCCTGGATACCGCAGATTTAAGTTACGAATATGCACCTATCGTTCTGGAGGATGCAAAAATCGTTATTTCCTGCAGTAATAAGAAGAGAGGTCTCGGCGATTCCAAGTATAACGAAAGACGTGCAGAGTGCGAGGAAGCACTGGCAGAGCTTAAGAAGGTTGTGGATATCAATAGTCTGGGCGAATTGACAGAGGAAGAATTTGAAGCTCACAAATCGGCCATTCAATCCGAAGTGAGACAGAGAAGAGCAAAGCATGCAGTATATGAGAATCAGAGAACAATAAAGGCTGTTAAGGCGCTTAAGGACGGAGATATAGAAGAATTCGGAAGACTAATGATTGCTTCCCACGATTCATTAAGAGACGATTATGAAGTAACCGGCAAAGAACTGGATACCCTTGTGGCAGCAGCCCTTAAACAGGAGGGTGTAATCGGTTCCAGAATGACGGGGGCAGGATTTGGCGGATGTACCGTAAGTATTGTTAAAAATTCCGGAATTGACAGCTTCATTGAAAATGTAGGAAAAGAATATCTTGAAAAAATTGGCTACGCGGCAGACTTCTATGTAGTAGAAATCGGCGATGGCGCAGCAAGAATATAATTATATCAGAAAAGGAGAATTATTATGACAGTTTTAGTATTAGGAGGAGCCGGATATATCGGTTCGCACACAGTATATGCCTTAATTGAAAAAGGTGAGAATGTAGTTATCATTGATAATCTGGAGACAGGCCATATTGAGGCGGTTCATCCTCAGGCAAAATTTTATCAGGGAGATATCAGGGACAGAGCATTTGTGGACAGCGTACTGGATAAAGAGAAAATCGATGCAGTTATCCATTTTGCAGCTAATTCCCTGGTAGGAGAGAGCATGACCAATCCTCTTAAATATTATGATAACAATGTAAACGGAACCAAAGTGCTTCTTCAGTCCATGGTAGCCCACGGTATTGATAAAATTGTATTCTCATCAACAGCCGCTACCTACGGTGAGCCTGACAGAGTTCCGATTCTTGAAACAGATAAAACGGAGCCTACCAATGCTTACGGTGAGACTAAGCTGGCAATGGAGAAAATGTTTAAATGGACTGACAGAGCCCATGGGCTCAGATATGTTTCACTCCGTTATTTTAACGCCTGCGGAGCTCATGAAAGCGGCAATATCGGAGAGGCTCATAATCCGGAGACACACCTTATTCCGTTAATTTTACAGGTTCCTTTGGGCAAAAGAGAAGCTATCAACATCTACGGAGATGATTACCCCACCTCAGACGGAACATGTATCAGAGACTATATTCATGTAACTGATTTGGCTCAGGCTCATATCCTTGCAGTTGAATATCTCATGAAGGGCAATAACAGCAATATTTTCAACCTGGGAAACGGAGTTGGCTTTACCGTTAATCAGGTTATCGAAACAGCAAGAAAGGTAACGGGACATCCTATTCCGGCAGTTGTTACACCAAGAAGAGCAGGAGATCCTGCACAGCTTATCGCTTCCAGCGGAAAGGCTAAAACCGTACTTGGATGGCATCCCGAACATGCAGATCTTGAGGAAATTATTGCTTCTGCATGGAAGTGGCACAGTACTCATCCTAACGGATATGAAAAATAATTCCCACATTAAAGGAGAACTTTTATGATTTATTCCGCAGTAAAAAAACTGGTGGCATATGGTATTGAAAGAGAAATTGTGCCTCCGGAAGAGAAAATATATACCACCAATCTTATTTTGGACGTTTTAAAACTGGAGGATTACGAGGATGACGGACAGGAATATAAAAATGTTGACCTGGAGAGCACCCTGAAAGAACTGCTTGATTATGCTGTTGAAGAGGGAATTATCGAAGACAGCATTGTGTACCGTGACCTTTTTGATACCAGGCTTATGAACTGCCTTATGCCAAGGCCCAAAACAGTTATTGATACATTTTATGACAAATATAAAGTTTCCCCAAAAGAAGCAACAGATTATTATTTCAAATTAAGCCAGGACTCCGATTATATCCGCAGATACAGAGTGTGCAAGGATATGAAGTGGGTAACCTCCACTGAATACGGAGATATTGACATTACTATTAATCTCAGCAAACCGGAGAAAGACCCCAAAGCCATTGCGGCAGCCAAGCTGGCAAAGCAGAGCGGTTACCCCAAATGCCTTCTTTGCATTGAAAATGAAGGATATGCAGGAAGAACCAATCATCCTGCAAGGGAGAATCATAGAATAATTCCTATTACCATAAATGATTCCCGCTGGGGTTTTCAATATTCACCTTATGTATATTACAATGAGCATTGTATTGTATTCAATGGTGAGCATACACCGATGAAAGTTGAGAGAAATACTTTTGTAAAATTATTTGACTTTGTAAAGCTTTTCCCCCATTATTTTCTCGGCTCCAATGCGGATCTTCCTATCGTGGGCGGCTCAATTTTGTCCCATGACCATTTTCAGGGAGGTAATTATGAGTTTGCCATGGCAAAAGCCCCCATTGAGGAGAATTTTACCGTTAAAGGCTTTGAAGATGTGGAGGCAGGAATTGTTAAGTGGCCACTGTCCGTTATTCGTTTAAGATGTGAGGACGAAAAGAGAATTATTGATTTGGCTGACATAATTCTCAAGGCCTGGAGAAATTACACGGATGAAGAGGCTTTCATATATGCAGAGACAGACGGAGAGCCACACAATACCATTACCCCCATTGCAAGGAAAAAGAACGGCAAGTTTGAATTAGACCTTGCCCTCCGCAATAATATTACCACGGAGGAATGTCCTCTGGGAGTATATCATCCTCATGCCGAGCTGCATCATATCAAGAAAGAAAACATCGGACTTATAGAGGTTATGGGACTTGCAGTGCTTCCTTCAAGACTTAAGGAAGAAATTGCAGTGCTTGAGGACTATATTGTTAACAATAAAGATATCCGTTCCAATGAAATGATTGAAAAACATGCAGATTGGGCCTATGAATTTATGAAAAAATATGATAATGTGAATGCAGAAAATGTGGATGCCATTGTCAAAGATGAAATCGGTCTTGTATTTGCCAAGGTTCTTGAACATGCCGGAGTATTTAAACGAGATGAGGCCGGCAAAGCAGCATTCCGCAGATTCATTGATGCATTATAATCCGGATTTTCAAGGATACATAGAGGTTGTCTGTGGATAGTTTAATTTTCAGTCTTAATACTACAATTCCAATATTTCTTGTAATCATACTTGGTTATATCCTTATGCGGGTGGGCTTCTTTAATGAAGAATTCACCCGCATAGCGGATAAATACGTCTTTAAGGTTGCATTGCCGGTAATGTTGTTTAAACAGATAGCTACGGCAGACATACATTCCGAATTTGATATAAAATTTGTGCTTTTCTGTATGGGAACAACCACAGTAATGTTTTTTCTGGTATGGCTTATGGGCAGAATTTTTCTTAAGGACAAGTCCATGGTGGGTGCTTTTGCCCAGGCTTCTGCCAGAAGCAGTGCTGCAATACTGGGGATTGCTTTTATAGAAGATATTTACGGAAGCTGCGGTATGGGACCGTTGATGATAGTTTCTGCAGTACCTTTGTATAATATATACTCCGTAATTATTCTGACATTTAATGCCAGAGACAGGGAGCAGGGCAAGAACGCCATTAAAAAGGCTTTTATCAGTATATTGAAGAACCCCATAATAATAGCAATATTTCTGGGATTGCCATTTTCTATTATAGGGATACGGATTCCTACGATGCCCCTTAAAGCAATTTCTATGGTGGCCCAGACCGGAACGCCGGTTGCACTTCTTGTAGTGGGGGCAACCTTTCAGGGAAAACAGGCTATTTCCAAAATCGGCCCCACGATTGCTGCGACATTTATCAAACTGATAGGTTTACCGCTTATGTTTTTGCCGATTGCAGTATCTATGGGATTTCGTAATGAGGCGCTGGTGGCAATTATAGTAATGCTTGGTTCTCCTACAACTGTTACAAGCTATATAATGGCAAAGAATATGGGTAATGACGAAGTCTTAAGTTCAGGAGTAGTTGTGTTGTCAACGTTGTTTTCCTCGGTTACACTGACGGTGTGGATATTTATTTTAAAGGCAATGAATTGGATATAATATTTTATAACATTATGGCAGATGGACATGGTTCCATCTGTTTTTTTTTACCGAAAGTGAAAGAAAATACCTATTTTCGACATAAATTTAAGGGATTTCTACAAATAGAGAATTTGGCAAAAATTGTGTGATATAATATTTCCTGTGAAAAAAACCAGTTTCACTTATGTAAACAGAAGTCAAAAAAGGAGGGTAGAAGGTATAAAATATTTCTGTTTATTTATTTGTTACAAACGAAGGAGAATAAAATGGAAATCAATTCATTGAGCAACATTAACTTACAAGTTCCTTATGAAGGGACAAAATTAAATCAAACAAAAGGGTTTGTTCAAAACGATATGGCATCGTCTGATTTAGGGGTTATCTATACTCATGGTACTGAAGAAAAATTTACAACTTATACTCGGCCATCAGAAGTTTCTCCTGCTTCGTTAAGTACATCTGAAGTACAGACTTGCTAAAATTACCTGAGAACTTTAGGATTCTATACGGGCAGTACAGATGGGAATGCAACAAGTACAGCAATGAAAACGGCAATAAAAAATTTTCAGAGAGTATATGGATTGTCTCAGAATCAAACTTTAGATTCTGCTACAACAACTAAATTGAATACTGTATATAATAGTTATTATTCATGTTATAACAGTTCTGATACGTCAGAGGTAGTGAATAAATTAGGTTTGGACAATACTCAGAAAAAAAATTTTGCACTTACGTGGACTTTTTTGAGAACAGGTATGGGATTGACGATAGAACAAGCCGCAGGCGTAATGGGAAATATTTTTGCTGAAAGCGGTTTTTCTGCTTCTAATGCAGAGGATATAAAAGGGTATCCGGGAATGTATAACAGTAATTATACATATTCAACTACAGATGAAGTAGGCTATGGATTAATGCAGTGGACAAATAGTACAAGAAAAGCTTGCATGTATTAGGTATGAAGCTGAAACCTCATGTAAATCAGGATGGACCACTTTAAAAAACTGTCAGAGCTTTGTCAATGCTACACAGGTGGTTAAAGATCAAATAATTATGATTGATAATAATACATTAGGGGTAAGAACAAGTTATGCTTCTACAATTTATAATGCTATGATGTAAAAATATTGGAGGAATTTTTATATGAAAAATATTAAAACCATATTATCTTGTTTAGTTATTATCCTGTTGTGTGTTTCCGGATGTGCAAAGGGGACGGGAGATAAGTCTGCATTAGAAAGTGGAACGTCTAATGATACAACAACAGAGAATACTGATGAAACCGATACGCCGGCACAGACGGAAGAGGTTACAGGAATATCTAATGAAAAACTTTCACTTATGCAGAAAGCCCTTCTTAATCAGGCAGAATTTACTGCTACTGATGGACTTCGTCAGATTAAAGCAGAAAATATTGAGGGATATCCTGTTTACGGAGGAGGAAGCGGCAGCTTCTGCGTAGTTGATATGGATGGAGATGGAACTAATGAGGTTGCAGTAACATACTCACTGGGGGTGGTAATTATTTTCCATGAAGAAGACGGAGCAATTCGTACATATAAACATACATTTCGCCAGTTTAATCCTGTGTATTCCGACGGTACTTTTACCGGTTCCGGAAGTGCACAAGAGAGTGTGTTTTACGGTACTATAGGATTTACCCAGAAAGGTTTTGAATACAGTGCCATAACCTCTAAATGGTATGAAAATGATACGGAGAATATTCACTACTATAAGGGCGGTGAGCCATCACAGATTACAGCCGTTGAAATTACCGAAAGCGAATATAATGAAATAATGGCGGCATACTCTATGAAGGAAGTTCCGGAGTATGAATTTACAAGAAATAATATAGAACGGTACGCTAAATAGTATGGCAATACAGACGAATAAGTAATAATAAAAACAAAGGAGAACGAAAATGAATACGATAGACAAAATAAACGGGGCTGTAAAAAAACGGTCTTAAAATGAGCCACCTGTTCACGAAAGTGGACAGA
>JBJEND010000090.1:0-2790 GCA_051880015.1 Butyrivibrio sp.
TGGTAACATTCTTTTTCTGTGAGAAAAAGCCAAACACTCCTTTAAAATAAGCTCCCGCCAGTTTTTTACGGGCAAAGTATGCGGTCTTTATACATACCCCTGCCAGAATAAAGGGCATATTCAAAAGCCACTGCCAGGGGGCAAAATTCTTATACATTACAAGAAAGCTGTTTCTGGCGGACAAAGAAACCTTAAAAGCATTATGCCTTGAACCACTAAAGCCGCTGCCTACATGAAGCACCTTTGCCGACGGAACAAAAACATTAATATATCCCGCAAGTCTTGCCCTGTATCCCATGTCCATATCCTCAAGATAGGCAAAAAAAGCTTCATCAAACATACCAATTTCGTCAAATACGGATTTTCTGTATATTGCAGCCCCGGCGCAGCAGGAAAATACTTCTCTGTCCTTTTTGTAATCTGATGCTTTTTTATCCCTGCCCCGGGCAAATCCCCAGCCCATGGCAGAAAAATAATCTCCGGCACTGTCTGTCAGTTCCCTGTTCCGGTATTGAAGCATTAATGCCTGGGCAGAGAAAATATTATCGTCCGAATCCATTTTGCGCACCAGTTCACCTATGAAACGCTTCCCTGCGTAGGCATCATTATTAAGCAAAATTACATATTCCGAATCTGCTCTTGCAATGCCTTCATTAACGCCTCTGGAAAAGCCGTAGTTCTCCCCCAGTTCCACAACAGTGACATCCATTACATCCTTGTATTTCAAGGCAGCTTCCCTGCTTAAGTCAGTAGAGCCGTTATCCACAACAATGACATTAAAATCCCTGTAATCCTGCTTTACCAGGTGGGACATACATTTATCAATATATTCTATTCCGTTATAATTAGGTATAACCACTGTAACCTTTTTCATATATTCTCCTTATCTGACAGCAATAACCGTCTGTGGGGCATACAGCATTTTAAGTCCCGTACACTCTCCCTTCAGGTTGTTTAAGTGACCTTCCGTTACGGACAGAACCTTTGGAAGAGCCTCCTTTTTAACAAGAATTCCGGCAAGCGGTGCAACGTTAACATCCATATCTGTTATTCCCAGGTTAAACCGTCCCCTGTACCACATGGGTTTTCCCTTAAGGGACTGTGTATGTCCGTTACCCCTTTTGGCAATTCCGTTATATAAGTAACGATGGTTTTTAATTATTTTAGGCACAACCACATCCGCACCGTGCAAAACAGCACTTCCCAAAAGTTCTTTCATCTGTCCCGGAGATATGCTCATGTCGTCTTCAAGTATCATATAATAGTCAGCCTTTTGTTTTTCAATACTATCAATGTCTTTCCTGGTAACAACTGCAATATTTATATCCAAATCACCTGTATATTCCGTTCTGAAATATCCCGGGTCTTCCGTCTCCTTCACTGAAGCCAAAATACCCTCTCTGTCAAAATAATCCTGTAAGGCTTTACGTCCTGCAATAAAGGCATATTCTTTATTAAAAGGATTATCCGAGGTTGATTGTTCTCCCACTCTCCAATGGTACAGAATCTTACATACATGTTCTATTTTATCTGCTTTTGGAACTGCCCTTAAGAATAAATCATAATCCTGGGCTCCGTCATATCCCTCTCTGAAGCCTCCGATTTCATCCACAATGCTTTTACGAATTACACAAAAATGGCAGATATAGTTATTGGATAAAAATAAAGCTCTGTTATAATCCGGTTTTCTAAAGGGTCTGAAATATTTTTCCAGATTTTCCGATACCTTGTCCTCATCGGTATACACCATATCCGCACCCTTCTCCACAATCATGGACACTGTCTCAAACAGAGCATCCGGCTCAAGAATGTCATCATGGTCCAGAAATGCCACATAATCACCGGAGGCAAGTGCCAACGCTTCATTACTGTTGCCTGAAATCCCAAGATTTTGTTCCAATGATTTATAACGGATTCTTTCATCACTCCCGAACACCTTACCCACAATGGATTCCACGGGCTTGTCGCCTCCGTCAGCTATGCAAAGTTCCCATTTGCCATAGGTCTGGTTTTTCACTGACAGTAAAGTCTGTGTAAAGGCTTTGGCAGGAGTGTTATAAGCAGGCATAATTATACTGATTACAGGTTCGTATTCAAATCCTGCATTACTCTGGCGGATAATCTCTTCCTCCGAAATAATTTCATTAAGCCTTTCATTATTATAATCTGATTCACTGTTGCAACGTTCCACGGCTTTACCCAGAAGCTTTTTAACTCCGTAACGCTTAATATATGCACTTATTTTACCCAAACTGTTAGTTTTCACACCATGGCCTCCCTGATTCATTTCAATACGTACTGACGCTCTGTGGAGAAATTAGAATTATAATACGGGTCTTTTAAGAAATCTCCCCATTTATTCCTCATGTATTCTCCGTCTTTTTGCAGTCTTATCTGATTTTCTTTGGTTAAATCACTGCCTCTTGACCTGGATTCATAATGATACAGCAGGGCATATGGGGTATATACATTGACGTAACCAAGCTTCCTTAATTTGAGACACAAATCAACATCATTGTATGCCACAGGAAGCTCCTCGTCAAATCCCCCTGCCTCAAAAAATTTATTTCTGTTCACCAGCATGCATGCCCCTGTAACCGCACTGACATTCTGGGGAAAACCGATTCTGTCCAGATATCCGTAATCATCCTTTGGAAGTCCCAGTCCCGCATGAACGGCAACTTTATCCTCCCCTGCTCCGGTTATCAGGAAACAATGCTGGATTGTATTGTCTGCATCCAAAAGTTTTGCCCCTACTGCGCCCACATCATCCCTTGCAGCATACATAAG
>JBJEND010000091.1:0-2784 GCA_051880015.1 Butyrivibrio sp.
GGATCATTCCGTCACACAGATGTGTGTTGATATGGGGGAAATATCCCCCAAGGAAATGCGTTTTCACGAAGACCGCAACAGACTCTTAAAGGCGCTGGGACTTAAACCGGATATACATATTCCCCAGGAATTTACCCCTTTGGAAGTAAAGCCCGAAGATGCAATCCTGCTTTGTTCAGACGGATTCTGGGAATATATATACGAAAAAGAAATGGAAAAATATCTTAAAAAATCCCGGACTCCTCAGGAGTGGATGCAGAATATGCTGGGAAAAATATCAAAACGTATTGAACCCGGCAATGACAATATGAGTGCTATCTGTGTGTATATAAAATAAAAAACAGCCGCTGCAGGGTAAACCGTTGTGGGTTGCCCTGAGGCGGCTGTTTTCATACCAATCATATGCTGACTCAGTCTATTCGGACTTGGGCCCCTCTGTAGGAGCAGCTGCTGTGTCCACTGTTGAGTTGTTATCATCCTTCTCTGCCCAGTCAGTTGCCTTATCAACACCTGTTTTGGCAGTCCTTACCAAGGTCTTTCCCAAATCTCTGAAAGCATGTCCAAGACCCTTTCCGGTCTGTTTCCAATCATCTCTTGTAGAAGCCATATAAAACACCTCCCGAAAAATATTAACTTTAGTGTAGCTTTAATTGTTTTTTTTGTCAAGAACGCCATACAATACTTTTTATTTTTCAACGAAGATGATATAATTTTCATAAAAAGAACGTAAGGTGGCATTACAATGGAAATGAGAAGAATCGATAAACTGGGAGTTACCACTTCTTTGCTGGGCTTTGGGTGTATGCGTTTTCCCACAATGGAAAACGGCAGCATAGACAGAGAGAAGTCTGTTAAGATGCTGGATATGGCTTTTGAACGGGGGGTAAATTATTTTGATACGGCTTACCCATACCATCAGGGGGAAAGTGAGCCATTTCTCGGAGAATATCTGAATGGAAAGGAAAGAGATTCCTATTTCCTGGCTACCAAGCTGCCGGTATGGGAGATAAACAGTGTGGAAGACGCCGGGGCAATGTTTGAGAAACAGCTTTCAAGACTTCAGAAAGATTATGTTGATTTCTATCTTCTTCATGCTCTTGACAGAAAGGAATTTCGCAAAATGCGGGACCTGGGTGTGATTGATTTTTGTGAAGAACTTAAGAAACAGGGTAAAATCAGATTTCTGGGTTTTTCCTTCCATGACGATTACAGCGCCTTTGAAGAAATAGTCAATTATAAGGATTGGGATTTTTGCCAGATTCAGTATAACTATATGGATGTGGCTGAACAGGCCGGAGACAGGGGATATAATCTGACGGTGGAGAAAAATATACCTCTTATCATTATGGAACCGGTTAAAGGCGGCGCACTGGCCGGCCTGCCGGAAGATATCAGAAAAATATTAGGTAGCCCGGAGAAAAGTACAGCTTCTTTTGCCATGAGGTTTGTTGGCTCAAGATCCAATGTTAAAGTTATTTTGAGCGGTATGTCAACAATGGAACAGGTAGAGGATAATCTTAATACCTTTGCTGATTTTCATCCTCTTACCGAAGAGGAGGAGAATAATATAGTAAAGGTAAGGGATGCCCTTAATGCCCGGGTTAAAAACGGCTGTACCGGATGCAGATACTGTATGCCATGTCCAAAGGGAGTGGATATTCCCGGGAATTTTAAAATATGGAATAATTACAGTATATACGGAGATGAAGAAGAGTTAAGAAGGAGAATTGACGAGCTTATCAGGGATGGGGCCGGAGCTGACCAATGTGTGAGCTGCGGACTTTGTGAAATGAAATGTCCACAAAGGATACTTGTAAGAGATAATCTTAAAACTTTTTCTAAGTTATTACCAAAGCAATATAAACTTTAGGGTATATATGTCCGATATAAAAGATACATAGAAACCGTGTGTAAAAGGATTTACCCATGGCAGGAGTTTTGAAGACTCCAATATATACAAGGAGGTTTAATATGAGTATTAATGCTACAGGAGGTGTAACCTCTTCTGCTGAAGTGTATTCTTCATATCCCTCTCCGAAGGGACAGGAAAACAGGGTTGCACAGTCAGAAGAACAGCCGGGAGCTGTTTATGAGAAAACATCACCTTCATCATCCGGAAGCTATTCCGTTAATAAGATGAGCGAGGAGGAACGTTCCGCTCTGGTGAGCCGTCTGAAATCTGAACAGCAGGCAAGACAGGAACAGTTAGTAAGTATCGTACAGAAAATGTTTAGCGAGCAGGCAGGAGCTTACGGCAAGGCCAATGATATATGGAAATTCCTTGCAAGCGGTAATTTTACCGTGGATGCCGAGACTAAGGCTCAGGCCCAGGCAGATATAGCGGAAGACGGATATTACGGAATAAAGCAGACATCGGAAAGGCTCTTCTCCTTTGCCAGCGCGTTGGCCGGGGATGATGTGGAGAAGATGCAGGAGATGCAGAAGGCCATGGAAAAGGGCTTTAGGCTGGCTACCAAGGCATGGGGTAAGGAACTTCCGGAAATTTCCCAGAAGACCCTGGAAGCTGCCAATAAACTTTTTGAAGAATATTATGCTTCGAAGCAGACAGCGCAGTAGGAGCTTTGAGTGCAGGAGTGCCGTATCTATTGAATAGTGCGGCACTCTTTGCCGTGTATAATAAAATTTATTTATTTTACTACTTGTTTTTTATCTTCTTTTTTACTAAAATACATGTTTGGTAAATAATGTATTATGAAACTGTTAACATATAGGAAGACTAACTATTAAAAGTCAAGCCTTAAAATGATATTTTTTGAATAAAGT
>JBJEND010000092.1:0-13830 GCA_051880015.1 Butyrivibrio sp.
CATTAATTTTCATGGCATGCTGCAACAAATCCTGTACGGTTACAATCCCAAGATAATTTCCGTGTTCATTTACCACAATAAAATCATATAAGCTCTCATTTTCCCGCTCCATTGCAATGCGGGCAACATTACTGATGGAAGAACAGCCTTCTACCTGAAGAAAATTTGTATCTGCCAGTTCACTTACTTTTTTGGTTCCAAATAAAGAAAATCCATACCTTCCGCTTAATTTTTTATGAAGCTTTTCCAGTGTCATTGTCCCGATTACTCTGTTTCCGTCCAAAACACATATTCCGTTTGAAATATTATCTTTTACAAGATGGGTAAGAACCTGTTCCACTTTCATATCCGGTGGGACGGTAAATCCGGGAGAGGCAATATTTTTTATATGATTTCTTTCCGCATTCAAATGGTGATTATTGTGATTACGGTTGTTTTTCTTAAGTATTTCATCATATGCCGTTGCATCACAGTCATGGAGTTTTGACGAAGGTCTGCCCAGATAATAACCCTGACCATACTGAACACCCAGATTAATAAGTACATCCAATTCCTTTTTAGTCTCAATGCCTTCTGCAATCAGGAGAATACCGCTGTTTACGGAAAAATCCACAAGTCCCTGAATTAATGCGAGCTTTGTTGGACTTTTATGTACATCACGGATAAGCTCCATATCAAGCTTTATATAGTTTGGAGATAAAGAACATATACGGTTCAGACCTGAATATCCTGAACCTATATCGTCAATGGCAATGTGATAATTCTGTCTTTTGTAATGATTAACAGCTTCGGTAAATCCCTGTTCATCCTCAATGCGTTGCCGTTCAGTTACCTCAATGGTAATGCTTTCCACATCTATGCCATATCTTTTTGTGTATTCTTTGGTGAAACAGGCTTGAAATTTTTCATCATAAAGCACCTTTGGATTCACATTAATAAATAATTTCAGGTTATTTTGGTCAAAAAAACTTTTCTGCTCGGAAATTGAGGCAAGAATGGCATGACGGCATACCTGTTCAAGGCGCCAGATTTCTTCATGGAGCTCTGCACACCGGAACATATCTTCAACATTATCAAATAAATCTTTTTCGGATATTCTGCTCAAAGCCTCAAATCCCAGAAGTTTGCCGTCCCTTAAGGATACAATAGGCTGAAATACAGGATAAATCAGGTTGTCTGTAATAATTTTTTCTAAACGTTTTTCAGGCGGCAGAGGTATTGATTCTGTCATAATCCAATGAAACTCCTTTCAATAAAAATATATCTAAGCATAAAATCTTTATATAAATATTTCTATCAAAAAAGAGTAAAATAAGTGTTAAGACTTTGCAATTTCTTCCCCGGTACAGTTTTTCCATTTGCCCGTGCGGTAGAACAGAAGGGATAAAACAGCGGCTATTGTCCATCCTACAGGCCATGCAGACCAGATTCCCGTAGCCCCCAGGTAAGATGACAGTATCATTGCAAAAATAACACGC
The DNA here is from genome assembly GCA_051880015.1 of Butyrivibrio sp. Taxonomy (GTDB): domain Bacteria; phylum Bacillota; class Clostridia; order Lachnospirales; family Lachnospiraceae; genus Eshraghiella. The sequence goes on from JBJEND010000092.1 coordinate 1,479, forward strand.
AGAATTAAATCGGTAAAGGTTGCAATCATGAATTTAACCATCATTCCTGAACCACGGAGTATTCCGTCGGCCACAAGTTTTACTGCTATTACAAAATAAAATGGAGCTACAATGCGTAGAAATGTAATTCCGGTGTCCAGTGCGGTTCCCGTGGGATTATCAAGGAATACATATATAAGCGGCTTTCCTGCAAAGAAGTAAAGCAGTACCAGCGGCAGGCAAAACATCCATACAAGTTTAAGCCCCGCCACAAATCCGCTGCGTATCCGGGGAAGCTTATCTGCCCCTATATTCTGTGCCGTAAAGTTGGAAATACCATTACCTATGGTGGTAAGTGAAGTCAGAACAAGACTGTTAAGTTTAACGGCGGCAGAATATCCGGCTATTACACCGGAACCGAAGGTATTAATTATTCCCTGAATTACAATGTTTCCTACTGATATAAAGCTTTGCTGGAGAATGCTTGGTATTGCAATTACGGCAATTTTTCCCAGCATATTCCAGGAAAAAACAGTGATTTTACCGGTGGTTTCAATTTTGGAAAAACGCCTGAATACGAAAATAAGGGCAAGTATGCAGCTTATACCCTGACATATGAAAGTGGCCCATGCAATTCCATCCACTCCTCTTTTAAACAGGGGAGAAAGGGTAGTTACAAATAAAATATCCATGGCAATATTGGCAAGGGAAGAACTCATAAGAAAGAAAAAAGGGGTTTTTGAATCTCCCAAGGCAGAAAAAATACCGGTTGCAACATTATAGTAAAATACGAAAGGGAGTCCTAATATATAGATATACAGATAGAGCCTTGAATCTGCAATAATATTATCGGGTGTATTAATAAGGTGGAGTAAATCTGTGCAGAAAATCATTCCTGCCGTCATCAGTATTATACATACTGCACCGCTGGCAATCAGTGTGGTATAAACGGCGGTTTTCAGTTCCTTATACTGTTTTCCGCCGAACAGACGGGATACAATAATTGAACAGCCCATATTACAGCCGAAGGCAAAGGCAAGAAAAATGAGAGTGACCTCATAGCTGTTACCTACAGCGGCAAGGGCATCCTCTCCTATAAATTTACCGGCAACAAAGCTGTCTGCCAGATTATATAGCTGCTGAAAAATAATGCTGCCAAATAAGGGCAGGCAAAATCTCCATAAAACTGAAAAAGGTTTTCCCACTGTTAAGTCTTTATTCATCTTCTGTGTCCTCCTTATCTCATTTAAGTTATAATCCATTTGTGTATAAAAGTAAAATATTAATTTGAAAATTATATTAAATCAGTGAGTAAATTATTCTGCCGGGGAAAGAATAAGTACAGAGGTGAAAATATGTACGGTTCTTTTTACGGCTGGTATTTAAAAGCCCAATCAGACAGTAATTCTTTAGCGGTAATACCCGCAGTTCATAAAACTGGATATGGAATGTACTGCACCGTCCAGATTATAACAGATAAAGGTGCATATGGGATAAAATTACCCGGCGAATTGTTTAAAAGACATAACCAAAAAATCTGTATAGGCAATAACTGCTTTGCCCCGGAGGGAATAAGTCTTGCACTGGATACTCCCAATCTGACGGTGAAAGGCAGGTTGCATTTTAAAGGGCTGCATCCTTTAAAATATCATATAATGGGTCCCTTTGCAGTAGTGCCTTTTATGGAATGCCGTCATATGGTATTTAGCATGAGGCATTGTGTCACAGGAAGTGTATTAATTAATGGAGAAGAGTATTACTTTAACAACTCTCCCGGTTACTGGGAAGGTGACAGAGGGTGTTCTTTTCCCCGCCAATATATATGGACGCAGTGTTTTCTTCCCAAAGGCTCCGTAATGCTGTCTGTGGCGGATATTCCCTTTGCCGGAATACATTTTACGGGAATTATCGGAGTTATATTGTGGAGAGGACATGAGTACAGACTGGCTACTTACCTGGGAGCAAGGGTATTAAAGCTTCGAAACGGAGTTATCAGAATAGTACAAAATGATATGGAACTTAAGGTGGAGCTGTATAACATAGGCGGAAGCCTTCTGAAAGCACCACAAAATGGCGGGATGTCCAGAAATATACGGGAAAATATATGCTGCAGGGCATATTACACATTCAGAAAGGGAGGACGCATTGTTTTTGAAATATATGCCGAAAGGGCTTCATATGAGTATGAATATCCGTACTGATTGAAAAAGTATTATTAGTGTGCTATATTAATTAGCATACAATACAAAAGGCGGTTACGCGGGAAAGGACGTACAGAATATGGAGATTAACATTACGGATAAGATAAAATATGTTGGTGTGGATGATACGACTCTGGATTTATTTGAGAGTCAGTATGTTGTCCCGGAAGGAATTTCTTATAATTCATATGTTATCGTTGATGAAAAAATTGCGGTGATAGATACCGTTGATAAGCGTGGGGAAAAAGAGTGGGAGCAGAGGCTTTTAACGGTTTTAAACGGAAGAAGTGTAGATTATCTTATAATACAACATATGGAGCCTGACCATGGAGGCGGAGTAGTGCGTCTGACGGAACTTTTTCCGGATATAACATTGGTTGGCAATGCTAAGACGTTTGCCATGATGAAGAATTTCTTTGATTTGGATGAAAATATTAAGACCATGGTTGTTTCGGAAGGCAGTACACTTTCCACCGGAACTCATGAGCTTAAATTTATTATGGCACCTATGGTACACTGGCCTGAGGTTATGGTAACCTATGATGCCACTGATAAAGTGCTTTTTTCTGCCGATGGCTTTGGAAAGTTCGGGGCATTGGAGCTTACGCAGGGCGAAGACTGGGCCTGTGAAGCAAGAAGATATTATTTCAACATTGTGGGTAAATATGGCGCGCCGGTTCAGGGTCTGCTTAAGAAAGCAGCGGCCCTGGACATTCAGTACATATGTCCCCTTCACGGCCCTGTATTGAAAGACAACTTATCCTATTACATAGGTATGTATGATACATGGAGCAGCTACAGACCGGAGAATGAAGGCGTACTGATAGCTTATGCTTCCATTCACGGCAATACCGCCATGGCAGCCCAAAGACTTGGAGAGATGCTTAAGGAAAAGGGTGTGGAAAAAGTAGTTGTAAGTGATTTGGCCAGAGAAGATATGGCAGAGGTAATAGAGGATGCCTTCAGATATGACAGAATGATTGTGGCTTCCTCCAGCTATGATGGGGGAGTATTCCCATGTATGCAGGATTTCCTCATGCACCTTCAGAGCAAGGCATATCAGAACAGAAAAGTCGGCATTGTGGAAAATGGTTCCTGGGCCCCCAGCGCCGGAAGAACCATGAAAGCAATTCTTGAAACCATGAAAAATATTGAGCTGGTGGGAGATGTTGTTACAATTAACTCCACAGTAAAACAGAAGGATCTGGACAATCTGGAAAAACTTGCGGATTATATGCTGTAATATTTATTGTATGGCAATGTAAAATCGCACCGGGACATATGTTTCCGGTGTGATTTAATTATGGAGGTGCAATATGAGCGAGGCTTTTGTTAAATGTGAAAATGTAAGTAAAGAATACATAACCGGAGACATTGTGATTAAGGCTGTGGACGGTATGAATTTTGAAATAGGCAAAGGCGAATTTGTGGTAATAGTGGGTCCGTCGGGAGCAGGTAAAACCACGGTTTTAAATATTCTGGGAGGAATGGATACCCTTACATCCGGTAATATGATTGTGGATGGAGAGGACATAAGCAGATATTCTTCCAGAGAACTGACATCCTACAGACGTTACGATATAGGCTTTGTATTCCAGTTTTATAATCTTGTGCCTAATCTTACTGCATTGGAGAATGTGGAACTGGCCAATCAGGTAAGCAAAAATCCCCTTGATGCGGTAAAGCTTCTTGAGGAAGTGGGGCTGGGAGACAGAATGTATAATTTTCCGGCGCAGCTTTCAGGCGGAGAACAGCAGAGAGTATCCATTGCCAGAGCCCTTGCAAAAAATCCCAAGCTTTTACTTTGTGATGAACCTACAGGCGCACTTGATTATAACACGGGTAAATCAATTCTTAAACTTTTGCAGGACACCTGCAGGGAAAAAGGAATGACGGTAATAGTCATCACCCACAATCAGGCAATTACGCCTATGGCGGATCGTATTATCTCTATTAAGAACGGAAAAGTTAATTCCGTGAAATTAAATGATAACCGGATTCCGGTTGAGGAAATTGAATGGTAGGGAGTGATTGAATGAAAAAAAGAAAATCCCTTAAAGCACTACGGAAAGATTTTTTTGCAGAACTGTTTAAGACATATAATAAATTTTTGTCACTGCTGTTTATTGTGGCATTGGGTGTGGCCTTTTATGCCGGAATACGTTCTACCGAACCGGATATGGAAATTTCGGCAGACAAAATTTATGATGACAGCAATTACATGGATATTAAGATTCAGTCGGCAACGGGGATTAACGAAGAACTGCTGGACAAAATAGAAAATACTGAGGGAATAAAAGACGTTGAGGGCAGCTATACCTATGATGCAATGGCTGTTTTGGAGAATGAGAAGACGGCGGTACGCATTATGTCCTACAGCAGTATGATAAATATTCCCAATATAACGGAGGGAAGAGCTGTTGAAAATCCCGGTGAATGTATTGTTGATATCCAGTATATGGATAAGCAGGGATATAAAATAGGGGATACCCTGAAAATAGAGGCGGGAACCGATACGGATATATCCTATATCCTGCAATCTTCCCGGTATACCATAGTAGGCAGTTTTACCAGCCCGCTATATCTGAAAAACGACAGAGGAACCTGCAGTATAGGGGATGGGAAGATATCCGGGGTAATATACATTGACAAGTCGGAGTATCTTCTGCCCGTATATACAGAGGCTTATGCCACTGTGGAGAAAGCAGCAGAACTGTTATGCTTTGATGAAGAATACTCAGAGTTAATTAAGCCCGTGTCAGAAGCAGTTGAGGAGACTGAACAGGGCCTTTATGTTCTGGACAGAAGCTCCATGCAGCAGTATGTAGAGTATAAGATGGACTGTGAACGTATAGGTAAAATAGGAGAAATAGTTCCTATTATATTTTTTGCGGTAGCGGCATTGGTAAGTCTTACTACCATGATAAGAATGGTAGAAGAGCAAAGAACCCAGATAGGAACTCTTAAGGCATTGGGGTACGGTAATTTCACCATATCCATGAAATATATTATGTATGGCTTTCTGGCTACTGTATTGGGAAGCATTATCGGTGCACTGGTGGGAAGCAAGCTGATACCCACAGTAATAATTAATGCATACAAAATAATTTACCACAATCTGACCATTATTGAAGTGCCGCTTAACATTGTATATATTCTGACCGCCTTTGCCATGGCCTTTGTCAGTGTTATAGGTGCAACAGTTGCAGCATGTTATAAAACCCTGGCTGCTCCGGCAGCAGAATTAATGCGCCCGGCGGCTCCCAAAAACGGAAAAAGAATTCTTCTTGAGCGTATAACATTTATATGGAACAGAATGAGCTTTATCTGGAAATCTACAGTAAGGAATCTTATGCGTTATAAGAAAAAAATGATTATGACAATATTCGGTATAAGCGGCTGTACTGCTCTTCTTTTAATCGGATTCGGAATTAAGGATTCCATTAATGCCATAGTGGATACCCAGTATGGAGAACTGCATACATATGATGAGGAACTTACACTGGAAAGCGGTATCTCTCCCGAAGATACGGAAAAAGTCCGCAAAGAGCTTATTGCAATGGAAGAGGTAGATGGAGCATTCGGAATATATCAGGGAGGTGTTTCCTTTACAACTGAGGATAATTCCAAAGAGGGATATATATACGTTCCGGAGTCGGATACGGAAATGGAAGCATATATTAAGCTTAGGGATTATGAAACAGGTAAAAAACTGACGCTAACGGATGACGAGGCAGTTATCAGCGCTAAACTGGCTAAGGTAATGAATTTGTCCGTCGGGGATGAACTTACAATAAAGTTATACTCCGGAGATGAAGCAGTTGTAAGGATAGGAGGAATAACGGAAAATTATGTATATCATTATGTTTATATGAATAATGAAGCATATGAGAAGTATTTCGGCTCCGTGGTACATCCTGCACAGATTTTTGTTAAAATCAAAGATGACTATAACAGTAATGATATTTCAGAGAAATTTCTTACTGTGGATGGCATAGGAGCTGCCAACTCTGTAACCCGTCTTCGAAGCACATTTTCTGAAATGCTTAAAGGACTGGATATTATCATTGTGGTTATTGTGGCAGCAGCCGGAGGACTGGCATTTGTAGTATTATACAATCTGAATACCATTAATATCGGAGAACGTATACGGGAACTGGCAACACTGAAGGTTCTGGGATTTTATGATAACGAAGTGTCTTCCTATGTATTCCGGGAAAATATTATTCTTACATTAATGGGTATAATATGCGGATATTTCTTAGGTAATGGTCTTCACAAAATAGTTATTAATATTGTTGAACCGGATTTTATAATGTTTGGAAGAGCCGTAGCACCGTTAAGCTATGTATATGCTACACTGATTACACTGTTTTTTGCGGCAGTCATTAATTTTACAATGCACTTTAAGCTAAAAAAAATAGATATGTCATCCTCAATGAAGAGTGTGGAATAAAATAGTGCTTTTCATAATAACGTTATGGTAGTACAATACATATGTATTTATTTTTACCGGGAGGTACATATATGTTAAAATTTTATATTTGTGATCATTGCGGGAACATCATTGAATATGTAAAGAATGCAGGAGTTCCTGTAATGTGCTGCGGACAGAAGATGACAGAGCTTGTTCCGGGCAGCAGCGATGGTGCAGTTGAGAAACACGTTCCTGTTATTAAGCTTGATGGAAATCATGTAACAGTGGAAGTCAGCACAGTTGAGCATCCCATGGTGGAAGCACATTATATTGAATGGATTGTCCTTGAGACAGAGAAAGGGGTCCAGAGGGTTAACCTGTCATATACCGATAAGCCATGTGCAGAATTTGTATTGGCCAATGGAGACAGCGTAGTTGCAGCTTACGCATACTGCAATCTTCATGGATTATGGAAATCCGAACAATAAAATATTTTTTCTGCATTGCGAAAACGCAGCACCCGAAAGTGCTGCGTTTTCTTATTATATAGACATTTTAAAGAGGAGAGCTGATTATTCAACTGTGTCCTGTAAAGCTGCGTAGCCTTCTTCTCCTGTACGAACTTTAACAACATTTTCAATGTTGTATACGAATAACTTACCGTCACCGATTTTTCCTGTATGAAGAATTCTTCTGGCAGTTTCAATTACTGTTTCAACCGGAACCTTGCTGACTACGATTTCAACCTTAACTTTAGGAAGAAGGTTCATATCAATTTCAGCACCACGGTAATAGTGGAGTGCACCTTTTTGTGTACCGCATCCAAGAACATTGGTTACGGTTATACCGGTTACGCCGATTTCATTCAGTCCCATCATAAGCTCATTAAGCTTATTCTGTCTTGTAATAATAGATATTTTTGTAAGCTTGGCAGAAGCGGATACTTCTCCGGAAACTTTTTCTGCAGGAGCCTGTTCTGCACTGGCAGCAGGAGTTACCGTTGGAAGTTCAACATCTGAAGTACCGGCTGTGCTGTCAAATGTCATAAAGTCAGCATAACTGCTGGCAATACCATGTTCTCTGATATCAAGACCTGCAATTTCTTCATCTGCTGTTACTCTTAAGCCTACGGTGTGCTTAATGATAAGGAATACTGCTGTCATTGTAACTGCAACCCATGCAATAACTGATACAACGCCGAGTGCCTGGGTCCCAAGTAATTTTGCGCCGCCACCCATGAATAATCCAAGTCCGTCAGTTCCTGCACCGTCTGAGAAAAGACCTACACAAAGAGTACCAATTGCACCACAGAGACCGTGTACGCCAACGGCACCTACAGGGTCATCAATCTTAAGAACTTTATCAATAAATTCAATACCGAATACAACTACAAATCCGGCGATTATACCGATGATTGCAGAAGAGGTAGGACTTACCGTATCACATCCGGCTGTGATTGCCACAAGACCTGCGAGAGTTCCGTTAAGAGTCATGGAAACATCAGGTTTCTTGTATTTAATCCATGTAATGATAAGAACTGTACAGGTTGAAACTGCTGCTGCAAGGTTAGTTGTTACGAAAATCTTACCTGCAGATACGATTGCTTCACCTTCCATGGAAACTGTTGAAGCACCGTTGAATCCAAACCAGCAGAACCAGAGAATAAATACACCAAGTGCGCCAAGTGTTAAGCTGTGGCCAGGAATAGCCTTTGGTTTGCCGTTTTTGTCATATTTACCGATTCGTGGTCCAAGTATTTTAGCACCAACAAAAGCTGCTACACCACCTACCATATGTACTGCGGTAGAACCGGCGAAATCATGGAAGCCAAGCTGTGAAAGCCAGCCGCCGCCCCAAATCCAATGTCCTGAAATAGGATAAACTACAAGGCTGATAATCAAACTGTAAATACAGTAAGATGAGAATTTGGTTCTTTCAGCCATAGCTCCTGATACAATAGTTGCTGCAGTTGCACAGAATACTGTCTGGAAAATCAAAAATGCCCAGAAAGGAACACCGTCAGGAAGCATTCCTGAACCATATGCTGCCTCTGAGGCAATACCCTTGATGCTTCCTACAAAAGCACCGGAGCCTCCAAACATAAGACCAAAACCAATGAGCCAGAAAGCAGGTGTACCTATACTGAAGTCCATAAGGTTCTTCATAATGATATTACCTGCATTTTTTGCTCTGGTAAAACCGGTTTCAACCATTGCGAATCCGGCCTGCATAAAGAATACCAGAGCGGCACCGAGAAGTACCCAGATTGTGTTTACTGATGAAAATTCATTCATATTCATTCCTCCTTTTAAAACTATATGAAAAACGCGCCCCAATACACTTAGTAGTTGGAACGCGCCTTTGCGTAACTTTATATACAAAATTTATGCTGGATAATTATTGTCAAAACATGCCTTGCAAATAGGAAGGTCTCCCGTCATCTCTGATAAATCCTCAATTTTCATATAACCCAGGGAGTCAGCTCCTATACGTTTGCAAATATCATCTGTTGAATTGGATGATGCTATAAGCTGTTCATTGCTTGGAACATCGGTTCCGTAATAGCAGGGGTATAAAAACGGCGGAGAACATATTCTTACATGGACCTCTCTTGCACCGGCATTTTTAAGCATTTTAATAAGGTTGGCAATAGTTGTTCCTCTGACTATGGAATCATCTATAAGAACAATGCTCTTATCCTTAACTACGCTTTCTATCACACTGAGTTTTATGTGAACGGCGGATTCCCGCTCTTCCTTGGTGGGCTTAATAAAAGTCCGCCCTACATAACTGTTTTTATGAAAAGCCAGTTGAAAAGGAATTCCGGAATATTGGGAATATCCCATGGCTGCGGCCAGGCCGGAATCAGGAACACCGGTTACAAAATCAGCCTTGACGGGATTGGCTTTTGCAAGGGCCATTCCTCCCCTGATTCTTGCGTCATATACATCTATACCATCTATTTTAGAATCAAGTCTGGCAAAATAAATATATTCAAAAATACAGTGTGCATGTCTGTCGTTACAAAGTGATGTATCAGATTTAATTTCATCTTTTGTAATGACAACCATTTCACCCGGCAGGATATCTCTGACAAACTCTGCATCGATGGCTTTAAGAGCGCAGCTTTCAGATGCAAGAATATAATTATTACCCTGTTTTCCCAGACACAGTGGTTTAAGTCCCAATGGGTCCCTCAAACCTATAAGTTTCCTTGGACTCATTATAATAAGAGCAAATCCGCCTTTCAGATACCTGGCAGTATTTAATACTGCACTTTCTACTGAAGGAGCTGTAAGACGTTCTTTGGCAATATGGTAAGCAATTACCTCTGAGTCCGTAGTCGTCTGAAAAATAGCTCCGGCGGCCTGCAGGGACTGCCTCAATTCCTCTGTGTTAGTAAGATTGCCGTTATGGGCAAGGGCAAGAGTTCCTTTAATATAGTTAAGTACAAGGGGCTGGGCGTTTTTGGCGGTACTGGCCCCTGTAGTGGAATAACGTACATGGCCTATGCCGAGATTGCCGTTAAGTGTCTGGAGACAGTCCCGGTTAAAAACCTCATTTACCAGGCCCATATCCTTATGCCAGTTTATATTGCCTATGGGGCCGGAGGTGTCACACACCGCTATGCCTGCGGATTCCTGTCCCCTGTGCTGCAGGGAACAGAGTCCGTAGTATATGGAAGAGGCAACAGGAGTGTTATCCCTGTTGTATATACCGAATACACCGCATTCCTCATGGAGTTTGTCATCATTAAAGCATTCAAAAGCCATTTTTATCTCCATATGCCGCCAAACTGCGGCAGAAATTTATAGTTCTATACATAGAATAAAAGCTTTTCATAGCTTGGATACGGAAGAAATTCGTCAGGAAGAAATTCCTCTGCAGCATCAGCAACGCTTCTGATATCATCCATATCAGTAAGTATTGTGTCATGATAGAATTTTGCTGATTCAAGCATATCCTCTATACCCTCAGCAACAGCAATGTCTGCCGTAAGCTTTTCGGTCTTGTTGGTTATGGAATCATAATATCCTGAAAGCTTGGTTATTAACATAGCTTCGGCAGAGGATTTGATTCCCAGTGCATTAGCCTTGGATTCATATGCGGAAGTAAGAACACCGGTGTAATCCAATAATGCCGGAAGGAATTCCTTAATTATCATGCTCTGAAGAGTCTTGGCTTCAATATGTAAGGTCTTGCTGTAGTTTTCAAGAAGTATTTCATATCTTGAATTAATTTCGCTTTCAGTATATATATGATGTTCTGTAAATAATTTAACGTTCTTTTCAGCGATAAAGCAAGGCAGAACATCCGGTGTGGATTTCAAATTATATAAGCCTCTTCTCTCAGCCTCTTCAACCCATTCATCGGTATAACCGTTTCCGTTGAATATTATACGTTTGTGGGCAAGAATTGTCTTCTTAACCAATGCGTTAATGGCAGACTGAAGCTCGCTTTCCGGAACATCCTTAAGCTCATCGTAGAACTGTGAAAGTGCTTCTGCAACAGCAGTGTTAAGCACGATGTTAGGACCTGCAACTGAAATAGAAGAACCTAACATACGGAATTCAAATTTGTTGCCAGTAAAAGCAAATGGTGAAGTACGGTTTCTGTCTGTATTGTCTTTAAAGAAATGAGGAAGAACCGTTGCACCTGTTTCCATCTGAATTCTCTGATGTTCACCAAAGAAAGTATCATTTTCTATTGAATCAAGAACTGCAGTTAATTCATCTCCCAGGAAAATTGAAACAATGGCCGGAGGTGCTTCATTGGCACCAAGCCTGTGGTCATTGCCTGCGCTGGCAACTGAAAGTCTCATTAAATCTGCATATTCATCAACAGCCTTAATTACTGCTGTAAGGAAAATTAAAAACTGTGTATTTTCAGCAGGAGTTTTTCCCGGATCCAGAAGGTTTACGCCGGTATTTGTAATCATTGACCAGTTGTTATGCTTTCCGGAACCGTTAATTCCTTCAAATGGTTTTTCATGAAGGAGACATACAAAGTTATGTTTGTCTGCCACTTTCTTCATAATTTCCATTGTAAGCTGGTTGTGGTCAACGGCTACATTGGCAGTATCAAATACGGGAGCAAGCTCATGCTGTGCCGGAGCAACCTCATTATGTTTTGTCTTGGCAGGAATTCCAAGTTTCCAGAGCTCTTCGTCAAGGTCATGCATATATGCTGACACACGGGGCTTTAATGCTCCGAAATAGTGATCTTCCATTTCCTGTCCCTTAGGAGGCTTGGCACCTAAAAGAGTACGTCCGGTAAAAATCAAATCTTTACGCTGTGCAAACATATCCTTATCAACAAGGAAATATTCCTGTTCAGGACCTACTGTGGTAGAAACACTGGTAACGTCTGTTTTACCAAGAAGGTTAAGAATTTTTGTGGCCTCTTTACTTAATGTCTCCATTGAACGGAGAAGAGGAGTTTTCTTATCCAGTGCCTCACCGCTGTATGAGCAGAAAGCAGTAGGAATATATAATGTAGCATCTTTAATAAATGCAGGAGAAGTAGGATCCCATGCGGTATATCCTCTTGCTTCAAAGGTAGCTCTAAGTCCTCCTGAAGGGAAGCTTGAAGCATCAGGCTCACCCTTTACAAGTTCCTTGCCTGAGAATTCCATAAGAACCTCTCCGTCGCCTACAGGATTAATGAAGCTGTCGTGCTTCTCTGCAGTAAAACCGGTTAAAGGCTGAAACCAGTGTGTAAAATGTGTAGCTCCGTTTTCTACTGCCCATTCTTT
>JBJEND010000093.1:0-2768 GCA_051880015.1 Butyrivibrio sp.
ATTGCAGTAAACCTGTCGTCTATAGTAAGATTTATATTCTTAATAATCTCTTTATCAACGCCTTCGTTTTCCACCTGATAAGAAATATTTTTTAATTCCAGCATTTTTGTATAATCCTTTTCTGATATTTTGGAAAATATTTTATCATTTCCTTCATTTAAAAGCAACCTGCACATGAAAAAAGACACATTCAATGTGTCTTTTTTCAAACTTATCAGTATTTTTCTGAATATATATGTGGTTCCAGAACTTTCTTAAGTTTTGCCGCAAGCTCATCATCTGCCTTATAACATACATTAATCCATTCCGAATCCACATAGCCTTCATTGACAAGTCTTTCTATATTGCCGCTGATAAAAATAATGTTATCATCACTACTGTTTTGAGTGAAGAGTTCCATGGTATCCAGCAATTTCTCCATAGCTTCCGTATTGCCCATAAACTCACCGCATATACCGTAATGCTCTATATTATTTCTGGATACTACCGTTATATCCCAGTCAATGTACAGACTCTCATATTCTTCCAGCTCCCTAAATTCATCAAGCAGTTTCTCAAAATACGTATTGTTATTGTTTTCTTCCCCGTTCTGCCTCATCATGGAAATCAAAAGAGATTCCGTCTTGGGAGTTGCATCGGATATCGGAACAGATATATTATAACTCTGATTGTAATCATAAGATTCAATCTTTATATATGTCAGCGTTTCGTCATAATTGGCACTTATTACATCTGCATAATCAACGTTTTTCAATTCCAGGGCAAGGGTTTCATACAACCGTTTTATCTGCTGTTCATCAAGATAATCATATACCGACAGATAAATGTATAAATTATTGCTGTATTTCGGAAGATTTATTTTAACCTTTTCATCTTTAATAGCTTCCACATAATGCTGCATTAATATATCCATATCACTGCTGTCAAGATATATCTTTCTGTAGAAGGTTGTACCCCCCTGGTTGATTCCTACTTCAACCATGTCCGACTTCTGGTAATCCAATGAGTTTTTAAAAGAATCAAGCTGTTCTTCATAAGCTTCTTCTATTATTCCGAAGGCTTCCGGAGCTTTGATGACTATTTTCTCATCCAGAGAAAAATATCCTATCCTGTCCACATATCCTACTTCAATATACTGCATTTTATCAGCTTCAACCTTTCGGTTCATGGCCGCTGTAGGAATAGCCCATATAAGCAGTCCGCTTACAATAACAATACCTGCAAATACAGGAAGCTGTTTTGCACTTTTCCCAACGCTCTTCCAACGTCTTGTGGTAATAAGTTCATAGATAAAATACGCCAGTATTGATATAATGAAAAATACCAATGCGGAAAAATAATAATCTATATTATATTCCACATCCCAAATATTAGTATATAATACGGAATATATTCCCGCCAGTGAAAACAGGTATGCAGGAATCATTCTGCATATGGACTGGATAACACCATAGGTACTGGGCTGGGATGCAGTCTCACTTTTTCTCTTTTTAAATAAGAGTCCTGCAATTGCTGTATAGATAATACCCAGAACCGTGGAATATATTATGGGGGCAATAAAGTTCGTAGTCTGATCGTATTCCATAAACCCGAATACTATCAAATCACTGAAGCAGATATTGTATATCGGATTAATTAAAGCATTGGCCATATCCACTTCAATAAAAGGCATAAATTCTTCTACAATCGAAGTAATTATAGACAGGATTCCCCTTGGGACAGCCAGAAGCATTAAGGATGCAATCACGTTGGTAAAACCATTTCCCGTAACGGTAATTCCAATGGCGAAAATACCCACCATCTGAATACATCCCGCCAGAATATGGCCTAATATCTTGAAAAATTCCGTCATATCAATGGTAAGGTGCGGGGACACTCCCACAATAACCAGGGTGAAGATACATGCTGACGCCACAATAATCACAACCCATAAAAGCACTGCAAAAATTGTGCTTATGTACATGGTTCCCCTTTTAATGGGCAGTGCATGGTAAAAGTCACAGGAATTCCTTTTGTTCATCCAGAAAAAAATCACCATCATCATTATGGGAATAAATACATATACCAGGCCAAAAAGTATAAGAAAATAATATGAACTGAGTTCTTTCGGCTCTGCCTGGAAAATATCTCTGTATGGATCCGATAATCTGCTGACAAGCATTCCCACCGGGGTAAGAATACCGGATACAGCATATATTGCCGTTGCAATTAAACCTACAATTTTAAGCTGGCTGAATGCTTCCCAGAAAACTCCGGGGTTAAAAATCTTATTTTTCATCAGTATTTCCCTCCTTTTCAAGAAGTTCAATATCAAAAGAATATCCCAAAGCTTCCATTTCATATGTAAATACTTCTTCCAGCGTAAGAGGAAGAACATCCAGAATGGCAGGCTTCATATTTCTGATATATTCCGTTACTTTCTCCCTGTCTCCCTTAACAATTATGTTACATACCGAACCCTGTTTGTGGAAGTACAGCATTTCCAATTCCGGAAACCTGCTCTTGTCATATTCATCCAGAAATGCAGTCTGAATTTTAAACAACGATGTCTTCAGATTAGCAATATCACTTTCAAATACAAGACCGCCCTTGTGCAGTAAAGCAAGCTGATCACAGGTATCTTCCAATTCTCTCAATGAATGGGAGGTAAGTATTGCCGTTGCCTTTCTTTCCTCCACATCCTTACATATAAGACTTTTTACAAGATTTCTCATAACAGGATCCAATCCGTCAAAGGTCTCATCCAGAAACAGATATTTCGGCCTGCA
>JBJEND010000094.1:0-2767 GCA_051880015.1 Butyrivibrio sp.
TTCATCAAAATTGGGGACAAAATCCACTACGTCCTTATCCAAATCCTTAAGATATACTTCCTGGGTAAATTTCTTAAGTCTTGCCTCGGTATATCGCATGGCAGCGGCACCGTCACCTTCAATTGACCCGAAATTACCATGTCCGTCAATCAACGCCATGCCTTTTTTGAAGTCCTGTTCCATTACTACCAATGTTTCATAAATAGAACTGTCACCGTGGGGGTGATATTTACCCATTGTGTCTCCCACAATACGGGCCGACTTCCTGTGGGGCTTGTCATGATTAAGTCCAAGCTGGTCCATTGCATACAGTACACGTCTCTGAACCGGTTTAAGTCCGTCTCTTACATCCGGCACTGCACGGGCGGTAATAACGCTCATGGAATAATCTATATAGGATTTCTGCATTACATCGGAATATTCTGTTTTAAGTATTGTCTCTGCCATATCTGTACCTCCTATATGTCAAGCTGTGCATCGTGGGCATGGGCATGAATAAAATCCCGTCTTGGGGGGACTTCCGTTCCCATAAGCATGGATGTAATATCGGAAGCCATTTTGGCATCTTCTATCTCAACCTGTTTTAAGATACGTGTTTCCGGATTAAGGGTTGTTTCCCAAAGCTGCTCTGCGTCCATCTCACCCAGACCTTTGTAACGCTGGAGAGTAAAGCTGCTGCCCTCATGTTCCCTGCGGTATTTCTCAAGGGCTTTGTCATCATACAGGTAGACTCCCTCCCCTTTTCTGGGAACAACTTTATACAGGGGTGGAGTTGCCAGATACACATGACCCTCCTGAATAAGTTCCGGCATAAAACGATAGAAAAACGTCAGCAGAAGTGTATCAATATGGGCACCGTCCACGTCCGCATCAGTCATAAAAATAATCTTATTATATCGTAATTTGGAAATGTCAAAATCGTTGCCGTAGCCTTCCGAGAACCCGCATCCAAAGGCAGTAATCATAGTCTTAATCTCAGCATTTGCAAGTACCCTGTCCATGGCAGCCTTCTCAACATTAAGGATTTTACCTCTTATCGGAAGGATGGCCTGGGTTTTTCTGTTCCTTGCAGTTTTGGCAGAACCACCTGCAGAATCTCCCTCCACAATGAAAATCTCACATTCCTCCGGATTACGGCTTTCACAGTTGGCCAGTTTTCCATTGGTATCGCAGGAGAATTTCTGTTTAACCAAAAGATTGGTTTTGGCCTTTTCTTCCTGTTTACGGATTTTGGCTGCTTTCTCTGCACAGGCAATCACATTCTTAAGGTTCTCAAGGTTTTTGTCAAAATAACGTACCAGCTCATCTCCCGTAATATCTCCTACTGTTTTGCCTGCATCCTGATTATCCAGCTTGGTTTTGGTCTGACCTTCAAATCTGGGTTCCGGATGTTTTACGGCAATTACGGCTGTCATGCCGTTACGCACATCATTGCCGGTAAAATTGGCATCCTTGTCCTTAAGGACTCCCAGTTCCCTTGCATACTGGTTAATAACGGCAGTAAATTTCGCCTTAAATCCGGTTATGTGGGTTCCGCCCTCCTGGGTATATATGTTGTTGCAAAATCCGAATATCTCTTCCTGAAATTCATCTACATACTGGAATGCACATTCTACTTCTATTCCGTCTCTTGTATCTTTATAATATGCCACATCCGTTACCGTGGGCTTGTCCTTATTAAGAGCAGCCACATAAGCCTTGATGCCATCCGGTTCATGGAAGGAAATATCGGTCTCCTGTCCTTTTCTGGCATCAGTAAAGCTGATGGTAAGCCCCGGATTCAGATAAGCTGTCTCATGGAGTCTGTTCTGAATCTTTTCGGAAGTAAATTCTATTTTCTCAAATATGGTATTATCCGGCAGAAATGTTACGCTTGTTCCTGTATCATTTTTACGACATGTACCGCACTCCCTTAAGGGATAACATACTTTGCCCCGCTCATATCTCTGCTCGTATACAATTCCGTCTTTCTTAATTCGTACTTCCAGCCAGTCTGACAAAGCATTAACTACGGAAGCTCCGACTCCGTGAAGTCCGCCGGAAATCTTATAGCCTCCGTCACCGAATTTGCCTCCGGCATGGAGCATTGTAAACACCACTTCTACCGCAGGTATCCCTGCTTTTGGGTGCATTCCCACAGGAATACCTCTTCCGTTGTCAGTAATGGTGGCAGAACCGTCGTTATTAAGAGTTACACTTATGCTGTCACAATATCCCGCCAAATGCTCATCCACGGAATTGTCAGCTATTTCATAGATAAGGTGGTTCAATCCCTTGGTAGATACGCTTCCGATATACATTCCCGGTCTTTTTCTGACCGCCTCAAGTCCTTCCAGAATGGATATACTGGAAGCATCATACTTCTTCTCTACTTTTCCCGCCATTTTGTTATCCTTTCATCAGGGGTATACATATAGGCAAAATACCCCAATCATTACATATAATACCACTATATGTAGTTATAAGTCCATTGTTTTTTTACAAAATATTGGGGTATGGATAAAAGAAAACAGATGGAATTCTTCATTCCATCTGTCATAAATACTTATCTTATGCAAGGTACTGCAATATTTCCTGTGCATTGGTATCAGGCTTAACCTTGGGCATAACTTTTTCAATCATACCCTGTTCGTCAATGATAAATGTGGTTCTTACCACCCCAAAGCCCAGCTTACCGCACAATTTCTTCTCCTGCCATACGTCATAAGCCTTAATGGCTGTAAGTTCCGGATCAGAGAGAAGGATAAAAGGCAGATTATACTTATCC
>JBJEND010000095.1:0-13662 GCA_051880015.1 Butyrivibrio sp.
ATGGAAGAAGAATATACAGAGGCCAGCGGAACCATGATTAATTCAGGGGAGTGGAACGGAATGGAATCCTCCGTTCTTAAGAAGGAAGCCCCTGATATGATAGAGAAAAAAGGCTTTGGACATAAGAAGGTTAATTACAAGCTTCGTGACTGGGTATTCTCCCGCCAGAGATACTGGGGAGAACCCATACCTATTGTACACTGTCCGGATTGCGGATGTGTTCCTGTACCGGAAGAGGAGCTTCCTCTGCTTCTTCCTGAAGTTGAAAAATATGAGCCTACAGGTACGGGAGAATCACCTCTTGCTGCTATAGACGAGTGGGTTAATACCACATGCCCGTGCTGTGGCAAACCTGCAAAGCGTGAGACCAATACCATGCCCCAGTGGGCAGGTTCATCCTGGTATTTCTTAAGATATGTTGACAGCAGGAACGATAAGGAACTGGTAAGCCGCGAGAAAGCAGATAAATACCTTCCTGTAGATATGTATATAGGTGGTGTGGAACATGCGGTGCTTCACCTTCTGTATTCAAGATTTTATACAAAATTCCTCTGCGATATCGGAGTAATAGATTTTGATGAACCATTCCAGAAACTGTTTAATCAGGGTATGATTACCGGCAAGAACGGAATTAAGATGAGTAAATCCAAGGGTAATGTAGTATCCCCGGACGATTTGGTAAGGGATTACGGATGTGATTCTTTGAGAATGTATGAGCTTTTTGTAGGCCCGCCTGAACTGGATGCGGAATGGGATGACAGAGGAATTGACGGTGTGTACAGGTTCCTTACAAGGTTCTGGAATCTGGTACAGGATAATGCTCCTAAAAACACTCCGCCTACCAAAGAAATGATTAAGACAAGACATAAGATGATATATGATATCACAACCCGTCTTGAGAATTTTAATCTGAATACAACTGTCAGCGGATTCATGGAATATAACAATACATTACTGAATATCGCCAAGAAAGAGGGCGGTGTTGACAGGGAAACACTGGAAACCGCAGTAATTCTCATTGCTCCTTTTGCTCCTCATATTGCAGAAGAGCTTTGGAGTGTACTTGGACATGATACATCCGTATTTAACAATACATGGCCTGTTTATGATGAAGATTTAATGAAGGATGACGAAGTGGAAATTGCCGTTCAGATTAACGGCAAGACCAAAGGCGTTGTTATGATTGAGCCTGATGAAGCAAAAGATTCGGTTTTATCCAAGGCCAGAGAAGCTGTTGCAGACAAGTTAAATGGCAATGTTATTAAGGAAATATATGTTCCGGGTAAGATTGTCAATATAGTTGTAAAATAATAATATGGGCCTCGGTTCTTAGAGAACTGAGGCCATTTTAATCAGAATATCCGCTTTCTGCTGTTCTTCCGGAGACATGTTTTTCTTCATCTGCTCAAATAAAAGTGCAGTTTCCTCTTTGGAAAATTTAATCTTCTCTGATTTTGCTTTGTTGGAAAAGGCAAGAATCAAAGGAAGAAGTTCATCAGTTGTTTTTCCTTCTGCCATTTTGGCAAATTCCTTCAGAAGCTTTGCCTTCTTTTCGTCTATATTGGAAAATTCCGTATTCATATATACCTCCTAGAGATTTAATATTTTTTGATAGGATTCATACATTTCCTGCTGCTTAGGAGACAGAAAATTCTTAAATATATCGGATTGTTTGTTTTCCTGTGAAGAATTCATAGCATTGAACATATTATAATATTCCGTAATATTATCCATGTTGGACAGCATTTCGAAAATTTCCCTGTCTTTTTTGGGACAGAAATGTTTGATTTCTTCAAATATTTCTTTTTTATCATGGGTTTTTCTGTGTAAAGGAGAAGGCTCTGATACATTATTGTAGAAATCCAGTGTTTTGATAAGCTCAAAAATCCTTATAAAAAGCGCCAGACTTTTCTGCTGGGTCGTTTCCATATAAGGAACAAATGCTTTTAACATCTGCATTTCATAACTTAATGTGGCCACATCAAATTCCGTAAGTAAAAGGTTTTCATTATTGTCCATTGTGCAGTCCTTAAAGTTTTACTTATTTATATGCAAAAAAACAGTGGGAAATGCCTGCACATTTCCCACCGTCCCAAGCAGGACAATTATCCTTAACAGCCGATAATGGCAATAAGAATAATAATCCAGATCCAGTTGCATCCGCAGTTGTCGTCGCATCCGCATCCGCTGCGTCCGAACATTGAGCCGCCGAAAAGGCCGTCATCGCCGTGTCCGCATACGCATGAAAGGATTAAAATCCATATAAGGATATTACAACTGCAGTTACTGCCGCCTCTTCCTGATACGGAATCACATCCGCATCCACATCCTGTTGCTGCTAAATCACTCATTGTATTTCCCTCCGGGAATTTTTATTTACACTATACAAATATGCAGTATGGGTTGTTTTGTTTACGCATTATTTGTTGATTTTCAGGGATGATGCAGTTATAATGTAAAACAAATATTTATAAAAGGAGATATTGCGCTATGGAAAAGATTAAAATGACTACCCCTTTAGTTGAAATGGACGGAGATGAGATGACCAGAATCCTCTGGCAGGCCATTAAGGATGAATTACTGCTCCCGTTTATTGATTTGAATACAGAATATTATGATTTGGGCCTGGTTCACCGTAACGAAACCGATGACCGTGTTACGGTGGAATCAGCAGAAGCCACCAAAAAATATAAAGTAGCTGTTAAATGTGCTACCATTACTCCCAATGCAGCCAGAATGACAGAGTATGATTTAAAGGAGATGTGGAAGAGCCCCAACGGAACCATAAGAGCCATACTGGACGGAACAGTTTTCAGGGCACCGATTATAGTTAAGGGGATAGAGCCTCTTGTTAAAAACTGGAAGAAGCCTATTACCATTGCAAGACATGCTTATGGTGATGTGTATAAGAATGTTGAAATCAAAGTTCCCGGGGCAGGAAAGGCTGAACTGGTATTTACGGGAGAGGACGGAACCGTAATTAAGGAAACAATACATGATTTTAAAGGTTCGGGAATTATCCAGGGACAGCATAATATTGACAAGTCCATCGAAAGCTTTGCAAGAAGCTGCTTTAATTATGCCCTTGATTTAAAACAGGATTTATGGTTCGCTTCAAAGGATACCATATCCAAGAAATATGACCATACTTTCAAAGATATTTTCCAGGAAATATATGACAAGGAATATGCAGACAGGTTTGCCGAAGCAGGCATTACATATTTCTATACCCTTATAGATGATGCCGTGGCAAGAGTTATGAAGTCTGAAGGAGGATACATCTGGGCATGTAAGAATTATGACGGAGATGTTATGAGTGATATGGTGGCAACTGCATTCGGTTCCCTGGCAATGATGACTTCTGTTCTTGTATCCCCGGACGGATATTATGAGTATGAAGCTGCCCACGGAACGGTACAGCGCCATTATTATAAACATCTTAAAGGCGAGGAAACATCCACCAATTCTGTTGCGACTATTTTTGCATGGTCCGGGGCTCTTAGAAAAAGAGGCGAACTTGATGGAAATACCGCATTAATGAATTTTGCAGACAAATTAGAGGAGGCGTGCATATCCACCATTGAATCAGGACACATGACTAAGGATTTGGCGCTTATTACCACCATTGATAATCCTGTTGTGCTTAACAGCTTTGATTTCATTAAAGCAATCAGAAATAAACTGGAAGAATTATTATAATGAAACACAAAATAAAAAAGGGTGTTAAAAATTTCATTAATATGAGCTTTATGGATTCGGTCGCACTTAATAAAAAGTGCGGTCCGAGTCTTATTGTATTTGAGCTGCTATATAAGTTAGCAGCCATTGCTGTCTTTTATCCTCTGTTTATTAAAGGATTTGAATTTACCCTTAAAAAGGCAGGATTCAGATATCTTACCAACAGCTATATTTTTACTTACATTAAAAGCCCATATACCCTTATTTTTATACTGCTTGTTCTGATTACGGGAGCATTTTATCTCACATATGAAGTGGCATGTCTTTCGGTGTGCTATGATGCCGCGTATCATGGTAATCCCATTTTGGTTACCTCAATTTTTAAAGCAGGAGTTAAACTCATGGGCCGGACCATGAAAAAGAAAAAGATTAACAGTTTTTTTCATGTGGTCTCAGTATCCCTGATGATGAATATAACTCTTTTCGTATTTCTTCTTTTAAACATTACACTGCCGGATTCCGCCACGGACTGGCTTAAGGAACAGAAAGTACTGTTAATTGTTCTGGGGGTTATTCTGGCTACTTTTTTTGTATACTGTATGATGCATATATTTATCATGAATTTTATGGCTTATGACGGTACGGATATTACGGAAAGCAAAAGAAAGAGCCGTCAGCTCATAAGAGCAAGGGGCATAAAGACATTTATGGTAATTCTGGGCTGGAATGCAGTTATTCTTCTGGCAATATATCTTGTATACTGGGTTATGGTTCTTATTATCTGGGCCGGGGTATTTATTCTGGACAAGGTTAATATGGGTATGGCAATTTACCTGTCCATTTCCAGAGTTGTGCTGACAGTTGCCAAAATACTGTTGTGCATAGTATCTGTACCTCTGTCCTACGGAGTTATTACGGGACTTTTTTTCCGGTACAGGTGCGATTCCGGTAAGGAATATAACATGGGTGATATTACTGAAGAAATCGGTAAAAACAAGTCCGGGCATTCCGGAGTACAGTATGTAATATCCGGAATAGTAATAGCGGCAGTTTTATCCGTTAATATATATTATCTGGTTTCGGCTTTTGAAAGTAATCCCTTCAGCAAGGTGGAAATATTCAGTGACACGGGAGTAATGGCCCATAGGGGATGTTCCTACAATGCTCCGGAAAATACCATGCTTGCATTTGAAAATGCCGTAAATGCCATGGCAGACTATATTGAACTGGATGTACATGAAACGGCAGACGGAGAAATTGTGGTTATTCATGACCCAAGCCTTAAACGCACAACCGGTGTCAATGAAAAAGTATGGAATGTTAATTATGAGGAAATCAGGACTTTGGATGCCGGCAGTTATTTCGGAGAGGATGAAGCCTTTGCGGAATGTTATATTCCTACTCTTCGGGAGGTTATGGAATTTACCAAGGATAAAATAAAGCTTAACATTGAGATTAAATTAAGCGATAATGAACCCCATCTGGTAGAAAAAGTTGTGGCCCTTATACAGGAATTCGAATATACCGAAGACTGCTATGTTACTTCCATGAGCTATGAAGCGCTTAAGGAGATAAAGAATATTGATCCCAATATAAAGACAGGATATGTTCTTACACTGGCTTATGGAAATTTTTATAATCTGGACTATTGTGATGCTTTCAGTATTAATGCGGCCTATGTTAATAAAAATATGGTAGATGCCATACACAACAGAGGTAAGGAAATCTTTGTATGGACCGTAAACAGCAGAAGCAAAGCCAGGGAAATGACAGCAATAGGAGTTGACGCAGTTATTACAGACAATCCCGTAATGGCAAAGGAAGTAGTATATTCCAAATACAGCAGCCCGTTGTTCAGTAATGTGATAAGCTATGTGTTTAAATAGTTTTATTGATTTTTATAAAAAATTGATTATAATTTAATTAAATTGAGAAAAAGTGAGGCAGAATATATGGATAATAAAAAGATTGTAGTGGCATTGGGACGAAATGCTTTCGGGGAAACATTTCCGGAGCAGAAGGCCAATGTAATTAAGGCGGCAAAGGCAGTTGCTGATTTAGCGGAAGCCAGATATCAGATAGTAATTACACATAGTAACGGGCCTCAGGTGGGTATGATACAGACAGCCATGACGGAATTTGCAAGACTGGATGCAAGATATACCGTTGCGCCCATGTCTCTTTGCGGTGCCATGAGCCAGGGATATATAGGATATGATTTACAGAATGCAATCCGGACAGAGCTTCTTAACCGGGGTATATATAAAACGGTTTCCACAGTTATTACCCAGGTTAAAGTCGATCCCTTTGATGAGGCTTTCAGTAATCCAACGAAAGTAATAGGAAGATATATGACAAGGGAAGAGGCTGATGCAGAAGAAGCAAAGGGAAATTATGTAGTCAGGGAGGAACAGGGCTACAGGAGAATTATTGCAGCACCAAAGCCTCAGGATATATATGAAATTGATGCGGTGAGAGTCCTTATGGATGCCGGTCAGATTGTTATCGCTGCGGGAGGCGGAGGAATTCCTGTTCTGGAGCAGCGGACGGTATTGAAGGGAGCAAGTGCCATCATTGAAAAGGATTATGCTGCGGCAAGGCTTGCAGAGCTTCTGGATGCCGGAACCCTTCTTTTCCTTACGGAAGGAGATAAGCTAACCATTAATAAAGGAACGGATAAGGAGCAGTGCTTCGATACCGTTGCAGCGAAAGACCTTAAAAAATATGTAAATGAGGACAATATGGGAGCGATTACCACATTGCCCAAAGTTGATGCGGCAGTAGAATTTGTACTGGCAGGGGAAGGCAGAAAAGCAGTTATAGCTAATCTTGAGGCTGCTAAAGAAGCTCTTCTTGGCAAGGCCGGAACAACTATTATTTAATTGACGGAGTGTGTTGATATGACAAAAGTAACTATTATTTCCGGTTTTTTAGGTGCCGGCAAAACAACATTTATTAAAAAACTTCTTGAAGAGGTATACAAAGGACAGAAGATTGTACTTATTGAGAATGAATTTGGTGAGATAGGCATAGACGGAGGATTCCTTAAGGATGCCGGTATTCAGATTAATGAGATGAATTCAGGATGTATCTGCTGTTCCCTTGTGGGGGATTTCGGAAAAGCCCTGAAAAAGGTAACAGAGGAGTATTCTCCGGATACCATTATTATTGAACCATCAGGAGTAGGCAAGCTTTCAGATGTAATTGCTGCGGTTGAAAATGTCAAGGAAGAAGCAGGACTTGAACCGGACAATTTCATCACGGTTGCAGACGGAACCAAATGCAGAATGTATATGAAGAATTTTGGTGAATTTTACAATAACCAGATAGAAAGTGCATCCACCATTGTTTTGAGCAGAACCCAGAATATGACGGAGGATAAACTTGAAGCGGCTGTTGCACTTATTAAAGAGCATAACAACAGAGCGGCGGTTATTACAACTCCCTGGGATGATTTAAGCGGAGAACAGATAGTTGCAGCCATGAATAATACCTCCCTTGTGGATGAACTTCTTAAGGAGATGGATGTATGTCCTGTGTGCGGACATCACCATGACCATGATGAAGAGGAGCATGAACACCATCACCACCATGACCATGATGAAGAGGAGCATGAGCATCATCACCACCATGACCATGATGAAGAGGAGCACGAGCATCATCACCATCATGACGGTGAATGCTGCTGCGGACACCACCACGACCATGATGAAGAGGAACATGAGCATCATCACCACCATCATCATGCAGATGAAGTGTTTAACAGCTGGGGTATTGAGACACCTCATAAATATGACAGGGATGAAATCAAAGCTATTCTTGAACGCCTTGTAAATACTGAGGAGTTCGGCGTGGTTTTGAGAGCTAAAGGAATGGTTCCCGATAAGACCGGCACATGGATATATTTTGATGCCGTACCGGGTGAGTATGAATTAAGAGAAGGCAGTCCTGAATATACAGGTAAAATCTGCGTAATCGGAACACAGGTTAATCCGGAGCAGATGGAAGAACTGTTTATGTTAAAGTAGGTGAATAAATGGAAGTACCGGTTTTTATAGTCAATGGATTTTTAGAAAGCGGCAAAACCTCTTTTATTAAAGATACTCTTGCCAGTGAAGATTTTTCTGACGGAGCACAAAGCCTCATAATAACCTGTGAGGAAGGAATAGAGGGTTATGAAGAAGCCGCACAATTAAATGCAACAGTGGTTACGGTGGAGGATTTAGAGGATATGACCAAAGAATTCTTCATGGATTGTTGTAATAAAAGCAAAGCCGAAAGAATATTTGTAGAGTATAACGGAATGTGGAAACTGGAAGATTTTATCCGGCGTATTCCCAAATTCATGGAAGTGGTTCAGGTTATAACTCTGGTTAACGCTGAGACATACGATATGTACCTGGCTAATATGAAACAGGTTATGATGGAACAGTATAAACTTTCGGAAATGGTTATATTCAACAGATGTACCAAAGATTCTGACAGGGCTGCTTACAGAAGAAGTGTCAAGGCAGTGAACGGCAGGGCGCAGGTGTATTTTGAATCCTCCGATGGAAGCTCTAATGAAGTTAATGAAATTCTTCCGTTTGATGTAAGCGGTAATGAAATAATTATAGAAGATGAGGATTTCGGCCTGTGGTATATGGATGCTATGGATAATCCGGAAAAATACGCAGGAAAAATTATTAAAACAAAGGCAGTAGTATATAAACCAAAGGAATATACCAGGAAAAAAGCTTTTGTACCCGGCAGATTTGCAATGACCTGCTGTGTTGAAGATATACGATTCATTGGTTTTAAATGTTTCTGTAACGATATCACCGAAAAACAGCTTGAGGGTTACAGAGACAGGGATTTCATTAATCTTACTGCAAAGGCACAGGTTGAGTTTGTGAAAGAATATAAGGGAACGGGAATCATTTTATATGCAGAGGATATCTCAGATGCAAAAAAGCCTGAGGATGATTTAGTATATTTTAATTAATATGGCGGAGAATATGAAATTATTTAAAAAAATTGCGGCAGTTGGTCTTCTGACTGCCATATTATTTACTTTCAGCGGATGTTCTTACTTCTTCAAAGTTAACAAAGATGATACGGCAGAGCTTTTTGACAGATTCTGTGAAGAGATGTTTACAGATATACTGGCAGGCGACAGCTTCAATGCACACTATATGGTGTCTGACCCGTCGGAATACGGTGTTGTATTTACTGATGAGGATTTCAACCTTGGGACGATAAGCCTTGAAGATTCAGAAGAATACTACTCATATATCAGAGAAAAATATTCTGAAATGAAAGCTATGAATTATAGTGCATTGTCTGATGAACAGCAGCTTACCTACGATATTCTGGAAACTTATATGGAGATTCAGCTTGGTTATGAAGGCACGGATGAGCTTGTTAATCTTTTTGCTCCTAACAGCGGTATTATCAGCAATCTGTCCACCAATTTTATTGAATACCAGTTCTATGATGAAGAAGATGTAAAACAGTATTTAATGTTTTTGGCAGATGTGGATAATTACATGGAGCAGGTATTTGATTTTACAAGGAAGCAGGCCCCAAAAGGGTATTTCATGCCTGAACAGGTAGCGGATAAAGTAATTGAGATGTGCCAAAAATATAAAGAAGCCGAAAATGAGCCTCTCATTATTACCTTTGAGGACAGAATTAACACATTGGATTTATCATCTGAAAAGAAGCAGGAATACATAGAGCGTAATGCGGAATATGTAGAAAAGTACTATCTTCCTGTATATGAAAAAACCATAGATTTATTGGAAGAACTGAAAAAAAGCGGGAACAATGACGGAGGACTGTCCGGATACGGCAAAACGGGAATTAAATATTATGAGGCCATTGTTGCTGAAAAAACAAGTTCTGACATAACGCCGGATGAACTGGCGGATTATCTGGATGATGCAATGGATGATGTTATATATTCCATGGTGGAAATATATTATAGTGATGAGGATACGTACAACAATGCAGGAATGTATCAGCCGGATTTTGATAATCCGGAAGCAGTGATGGAATTTCTTCTGGATAATATTGAAGCTAAGTTTCCAAAACCCTGTACACAGAATTACAGTATTGAATATCAGAATCCGGCATGCGAAACAGATGGGGTACTGGCATATTATGTAACCAGCAGAATTGATGATATCAGTAGAAATAATATTAAAGTGAACGGTTCAGCCGTTGCGGGGGATACAATGACTATGTATCTTACCCTGGCCCATGAGGGATTTCCGGGGCATTTATATCAGTATACCGCTGCGTTTGATCATGAAAATATTCCTGAAATACGAAAAGCACTGGATTTTATCGGAGTAACTGAAGGATGGGCAGAATATGCCTCCGTACAGTGCCTTGAATATCTGGATATTTCCGACAGCATGAAAGAAATGATTTACCTGAATGAGATTTTCTCATACATTTTATGCTCCAGACTTGATGTAGGTATTCACTATGAGGGCTGGTCCGTCCGGGATTCATATGAATACCTGTCTGAGTATATTGAATGCGATGAAGAACTGGCAGAAGATATTTATTATGACATAGCAGGAGATCCGGGAGTTTATCTGCCGTACACTGTAGGACATTTGTATATGAGAGAGTTAAGGGAAAAGGCAGAAAAAAAGCTTGGCAGTAAATTCGATGAAAAGGAATATCATCAGTTTATTATCAGTCTTGGACCGGCACCTTTTGATGTTATTGAAAAAAAGCTGGATGACTGGTTAGCACAGCGATAGAAGGTGCTGTATGTCAAGCTCACCGCAGCCCTGGGTATAGCGGTCAAGTCCGATATCCCTGGCGGAACGGCACAGAAGCTCTTTAAACTGGTTATTGGATATACCTGCATTATAGGAGAAAACAAGGGCGGCGGCTCCTGACACAATGGGTGTGGACATGGAGGTGCCGCTTTTTGACGTGTATCCGTTTCTGTAAGAATGGCAGCTTATTATGTGAGAACCCGGTGCAGTAATATCCGGCTTGGGTATATCACAGAATGTTGGCCCTTTGCCTGAATAGGTAGTATGGGTTTTCCCGTTTGTATCTGTGTGCCCCATAGCGGCACTGGCGCCTACTGTTATAACCTTACGGCTGATTCCCGGTGTGGTTATGGTGTGATATTCAGGACCGTTATTCCCCGCAGAAGTTATGACGGTTATACCTGCGTCCCACATTTTATCCACCGCCATTACAAGGGCACTTTGTTCATCGTCACAGGAAAAAGTTTCCGTGCCGATGGAAATGTTAACAATCCGTATATTGTATTTTGTCCTGTTTTCCAGTATCCAGCTTACGCCGTCTATCATCCCGGAGGAATTACCTATGCCGTCGGATTTTAATACTTTAATTGGAATAAGCAGGCATTGTGGAGCAATTCCCTTATACAGCCCGCGGCTCATTTTACCGGAGCCTCCTATTATTCCGCATACATGTGTACCGTGGGAATTATCGTCATAGGGTGTACACCTTGTTGACAGACAGTCCTTAAATGCTGTTATTCTGTCTCCGAAATCAGCATGGGGATATGCTCCCGTATCCATAACCGCAACGGAGATATTATTTCCTGTTATTCCTTTTTTATGGATTGAATCGATATGAAAAAGTCTTCTGATATTGTTCATAAATGTACCATATAGAAAGATTTGTTTTATATTATGCAGTACATCCCGGATAAGTAAGTGGATTTTTGGGTGTTTCATTGCATTTTACCGTAGATTGAGATAAAATGAATTATATTAATTTCAGCGAGGTGTAATATGGGAGAAGACAGAGTTTTAGCTGCAGGGGATATTTACAGGCACTTTAAGAATAAACTATATCAGATTGTAACCATTGCCACCCATTCGGAAACAGGGGAAGCATATGTGGTGTATCAGGCGCTTTACGGTGAATTTAAGACATATGTCAGACCTTATGATATGTTTATGAGCGAGGTGGATCATGATAAGTATCCGGAGGCTGAGCAGAAATACCGTTTTGAAAAGGTTGAAAATATTGGCATGGATATGAATACAGCCAATAATACAAAGGCTCCGGAAGCAGAGAATACTGAAGGGGAGGACGGGGTTAATCCATATCTCCTGGAATTTTTTGACAAGGATTCCTGTGGGGAAAAAATAGAATATCTTAACAGTATTAAAAGTAAAGTAGATGACAGACTTATTAATGATATTTCAGCATCCCTTGACCTGACCATTGAAGCAGGAGACGTGGATGTAAGATTTGCATCATTGATTGGATGCCTTAATACAATGGCAAGATTTGAATGCGGAAGACTCAGATAAAAATGGCGGGACAGATATGAAAACTTTTTTGGATAAATTAAAATCAGAAACTACACCGGAACGGGTAATTGTCAGAATAATAATGGCGTGGATTCTTACGTCGATATGCTTTTTTATAAAAAGTGACGGAAATTTTGCTACGGCCTTGTATGCCGACAGAATTAACCTTGCTATGTATATATGTTACATAGTACTGTTTTTTATGTCATTTTGTGCCCTTGGATTTTTCAAGGCATTTACCTGGGTGGAGACCTTTGGCCCCACTATCCTTATATCTGTTTACGGCATTTTATCGGTGCAGGCGGATACGGGAATATCATATATTATAGGTCTCATGATAATACTTGGAGTATCCATTGTATATGCAATTAACAAAACCAGAGTATTTATAGACATTAAAAAGAAAACCTTTGTTGTAATTATATATGTACTGGCGGCACTTTTTTATCTCATGATTGTGGGCGGGACAAGTGTTGTACGACATCTTAGCTATAACAGCGGCAATGACGGACTGGGGGGTATTACCCAGATGTTTCATAATATGCGGGACAGCTTTACTCCGTTTACCACACTGAATATAGGTAAGAATGTGTCATATTTCCTGACGGAATTTTCTCCTATTTATTTTCTTTTTCTTCCGGCATACTGTATTTTCCCATATCCGGTTACCTTATTAATTCTCCAGGCCGTTACTGTTATCAGCGGCATTATTCCGCTCTATCTTATATGTAAAAAACTTAATTTAAGTAAGACGGCGACGGTTTCGTTTGGAATTATTTATGCCTTGTATCCTGCATTGGCCTGTGGGTGTTATATGGATATTAATGCGGGATGTTTTCTGGTTCCTCTGCTTTTATGGCTGTTCTATTCTATTGAGAAAGACAACTTTAAAATGGTTATAGCTGTTGCCGCACTCACTCTCCTTGTGAGGGGAGATGCAGCGGTTTATGTTGTTAGTATCGGACTTTTCCTTATGCTTAGCAAAAAAAAGTATCTTAATGGCGTTATACTTATTGGGGGAAGTATTGTATATTACATTGTAATGGTTTTTATTATGAAAAGATTCGGCAATGTGGGAATGTCAAGTGCTTTTTCCGATTATATCGTGGAAGGGGAGGGCACACTGTTAGATTTAATACGGACTTTTATAGTCAATCCCGGATATGCAGTGCAAAGGTGCTTTTCTCAGGAAAAACTCCATTATATGCTTTTTATGTTCCTGCCGGTGGGATTTATGCCTGTATTCAGCAAGAAAATAAGTAAACTGATTCTTCTGCTTCCCATGGTTCTGGTAAATCTTGCCCCTGACTATACAGTGGAATATATGGCTTTTTATCAGTACGCCTTTGGGGTAGCGGCCATATTGATTTATATGGCGGTATCCAATTATGGTGAAATGGAGGAGCGCTCCAAAAGAACCTTGTGTGCAGTGGCAATATGTGCATCTGTTGTATTTTTGCCTACAGGGACATTATCCAAAACGGGATATTTCAGAGAATATTTTGATAACCGCGAATTATACAAAGAATTGGATGCAGCCATCAGGGATATACCAAAGGATGCATCTGTGGTGGCATCGCCTTTAATTGTACCCCATGCAGCTGACCGGAGCGAAGTGTATGAATATCCTTCCAAAAAGGCTGCGGATGTAATTGTTCTGGATTTGAGGAAAAACCGGTAT
>JBJEND010000096.1:0-13636 GCA_051880015.1 Butyrivibrio sp.
TAGATGCAATGTTTGATGGCAGAATTGTACCGCTGTATCATGAGGATATTTTGACGGAATATGATGAAGTGCTTCATAGAAGCAAGTTTCATTTTAAAGAAGAGACAATCCAGCTGGTTATAAACGCAGTGAAACAATATGGTGTGGAAGTATTTCCGCAACCTACAGGTGAAATCTTGGTTGATATGGATGATTTGATATTTTATGAAGTTGCCATGGAAAAGAGAGAGGATGATGCCTATTTGGTTACGGGTAATCAAAAACATTATCCAATAAGAGATTTTATTGTAACTCCTGCTGAAATGATGGAAATTATTGAAGGATAATTGTAGTTAAATCTGCAAGGAGATTAATTCCGCCGGAAATGGTGTATCGTTCAACCTTGAACTGTCGGAGACGGAATAGTGGGGTGAATTTATGAGCAAAAAAACAAAGGTATTGGTGACTGTTTTATCTGTTGTTGTATGTACCGCAATTGTTGCTTTTGTAATAATTAATGCAAAGAGCAAAGATGAAAGTAAGGAAAAAGAAAAACTTTCTCAGACAGAAACAGCAAAAAATCCGGAAGAGACGGAAACACAGGAAACTCCTTCGGACGGTGAGCCAACCGATAAAGATATTATCGAGGGATATTATGAAGATACCCTTCTGAAAATCGAGCAAATTAAAAACACTGAATCAGAAATAAAGACATCAGAAAATGGAAGGTCTTATTATATCTCAGAAAAAGGTGACGATTCAAATGACGGGTTGTCGCCGGAAAAACCTATTGCAAGTATTAATGCTTTAAATAAACTTAAGCTTCATACAGGTGATGTTGTATATTTTGAAAGAGGCGGCATATATCGTGGTATGATAAATGCGGATGTGGCAGGGGTATCATATACTTCGTATGGTGAAGGCTCAAAGCCTGAGATATATGGTTCTCTTAATAATTATGCCAAAACAGGTGAATGGGTGGAAACGGATGTTCCTGATATATATGTATTTTCAGAAAAATTTACTAAAGATGTGGGAAATATAATTTTTGACAGCGGAAAAGAACATGGAATAAAGTGTGTTACGGAAGTCAGAAATGGCAAGACATATAACATCACAACAAATTTACAGTTCGATTCGTATGCTGACCTCACAGAAGATTTGCATTTTTATCATGATATGGAAAATACAGGACTTCTTTACCTATATTGCAAGGGAGGAAATCCTTCTGAATTATTTGACAGCATCGAAATTGCCGAAAGGGATAATATCATTAATGTCAGGGCAGACAATATTTTAATTGATAATATTGAATTCAGGTACTGCGGGTCACACGCCGTAGGAGCAGGTACGTGTAAAGGACTTACGGTACAGAATTGCGAATTTTACTGGATAGGAGGTTCTATACAGTATGATTCGGTCAGATTCGGAAACGGAGTTGAAATATGGGGAGGAGCAACTGACTTCACGGTTGATAACTGCTATTTTAACCAGATATATGATGCGGCGGTGACTTTTCAGTTTAAAACCAATGAGAATTCCGATTTATGTTCACACAACATTAAATTCACGAATAATGTAATGGCATATTGCAACTATTCAGTGGAATATTTTCTTGATGCCGGAGATAATCAGAATAATTATTTTGAGGATTTTGTTATAGACGGAAATTATATGTGGCTTGCCGGATATGGTTTTTGTGAGCAGAGACCTGATAAAAAAGCAGATGCCCACATAAAAAGCTGGACCCACGCAAATCCTAATAAAGGTAGGTTCATAATTTCAAACAATATTTTTGCCTTCGGGAAAAATAATCTGATTGAGACTTATTCTGAAAGTGAAAATCGCAAACCAGAATATGATTCCAATATCTATATTCAGTATTTGAATCATAATCTCGGTATAAACGGTAATTCAGATTCAGTTATGATTTTTGACGAAACAGCAGAAAAAAATATCGTGGATAATTATGGAGATAAAAATGCAGTGGTAATACTACATTAATCCGTATTTCCGGGAAATTTTATCAGTTTTTATAGTCTTTCTGACGCTTCAATACTTCTTTTGTACAGTCTAAATAAAGTAATAAGAGCAATTAAAAAGTGCGAAACAGAAAAGAAATGTGATAATTCTGCTGAAAAGATTGCCTTATTCATAGTGATATTATAGCGGATACGGCAAAGGTTAAAATTAATTTTCAGATTCCATTCCTGACAGAGTATGAGATCCAGAGTTGCCTGGGGTTCTGTGAGGAAGAGATTGACGGATATTCCGGCTTCGTATTCTCTACATTGCGTCATACTGTGTATAGCGCGGCGGCAGTTAACAATTCTCTGCTACAGAATATACGAAAGTTATACGAAATGCGAATGGTTGACAAAACAAAAAGAAAGAGAAGAGAATTGCGACACACAGCGTTAACTCATGCCTGTAAAGAGTCCTCATTTACTTCCAACATATCATTCGTTTTCTGGTTTTTTAGGAAGAAAGATATTGAATACTTTAAGGATTTTATATAAAAATATATTATAAGGGGATTCTAGAACTGAAAAATGCAACTAGACACAAAAATCTTCCCTAATGGACTATGCGAATATGGAGATTAAACGTGAGTATTACTTAGAAAAACTTATAAAAAGACAAATAATGGCTTGATAAAGGTCATAACAGGGGCATGCGTTAAAATAGGACTAAATCAAGAGAAACCTTATAAATAAAGGGTTTTGAATGGTTTAAGTCCTATTTTTTTCACAAAGACCGCAAGAGAATATGTTTTCAGTTATTTCGACCATGAAAGAATGTTCTGTAAACTGGAAGATAGAGATAAACTATATGCAAGTCAGGAACATACCTGATGAACAACTGAATAACAATTACAGATTCAATGAGAAATCATTGTCATACCACGGCTAGTTGTCCTTCCGTCCGATTGTAATGCCTGTTAGGACGAATCAAAACAATGTTTTGACTTATATTGCTGCAAGGCAATACCTACCCTAAAACTATACTTGTATATTTATATTGATTAAGGTAGTATAGGCTCAACATTGATATCATAAGAGTAGAAGGGAGGATGGAGATACTATTCAACTTGAAGCGGTAGACGGCTTTGATTGTTGGATAGTTACTGAGAATAAGGATCAAGTAAGAGAACAATTTGGAACAAACAAATTATTTAGAATAACAGTTGCAAAATATACAGATACCTTTACTGTGCCTTGTTTATTAGTTTCCGAGACGGAACTCGAATTAAAAGGTAATGTGTGTATAACTCTTTCCAAAAAGATTAACTCAAGGCAACTGCCAATCATATATGATGAAGGAGAATATGTATATGGCGATGTATGTTATGTTGCTTCAGGATATACAAATGATGAAATAAAAGAAATCTATGAAGGCTATATGGCTCCGGCATTTGAATTCGATGAGATTAAATATTATAACTATAGTATTGTTTTACCTTATTGTACCAATGAAACATTAGCTGCGAAGATGACAATTAAAAAGCCCGAGGGTATGTCAAAGGCAAAGGTGTACCAATACAGTACTACAAGCAATCAGTTTGAATACATAGGGTTATATGAAAATGATGAGATTACAATTGATTGTGATTATTCAGCAACTGTTGCGTCAGGCCATGAGGGAATAATGTATTATCGTCTTGTAGGTGAAGGCGGGTACATAGCTTTCCTCGAAATGAAGGACTATAGTTTCAAGAAAGAATCGCTGAACCAGACCTATACACTTGACAAGGATACATCTCTTATTTTCACAGCTGATGTAGACTTTGCAAAATTTGAGTCAGTTGCAGTAGATGGACAGATTATTTCAGCAGATAACTATACTGCGAAGAGCGGAAGTACAATTGTTGAGCTTAAGAAGGATTTCTTAAATAGGCTTTCTGCAGGTGAACATACAATAACTGTTAACTGGGTTGACGGAAGTGCAAGCACTAAGATAAATGTTGAAAGTCATAATGTCATTCCGCCAACAGGTGATGGTGCAGGCATAGGTTTATTCTTTACTTTGCTCATCTTGTCAGGAATAGGTATGATAAAAGTTAAAAGAACATTTAAGTAATAAAATATTATGATTTATAATACCAGTACGGAGATACCGTGATTCTCCGACTGGTATTTTTTATGTAAAGCATTTTATGGATTATGTGGAGAATGCTTTCATAAGATTTAAAATCAATTCGAGAGATATTAGGCCTCTCACAAAGTGAATTTGCAGAGCAAAAGGGAATCCGGACTTGTTATCCGAGGGCCTGGGGAATCTAATATCCCGCTACAGGCCCTAGGACATCATATGGCGAAGTAATAGTGAAATTTTATCTATACAAAGAATTCTGGATGGTGCAAACAATAACCTGAAAACATAGGAAGAATAGCTTACCATTGTGCATTTGTGGTAGGCTTTTTTGCTGCCAAATTTTATGTATGTTTTGTTTTTTTCCTTGAAATGGCAGTTGAAACAATATATAATATAAATGAGCGTTTGCTTTTTCGTAAACAAATGCAAACGTACTGTATATGTATTTGCAGCTTACATATTAATTTTATTGTGAGGAGGAAATCTATTGCGCACTGTAAATGAAGAAGCCCACAGGGCAAAGAAAACAGAGATTATGGAAAAGTGCTACGACTGCTATGCGGAGAACGGTCTTTCCTCTGTCGGCGTAAAAGCCATTTCGGACGCCTGCGGCTGTAATGTTGCAAGCCTTTATCAGTATTTTGACAATTTGGATGACCTTATCATCCAATCTACCGAATACTGCATGTCAAAGGTGGAAGATGATTTTATGGCTAAGGCTCCCACAGATGTAGAGGATTTGTGGCGGTTTATCGATGAGATACCCTACTGGACGGCCCAAAAGCACGGCAAGAAATACCGCCTGATGTATCAGGTGTACACCCACCCGAAATACAGAGAATATGGCAAGAAATTCTTTGCGGGCGTAGATAAGCGCTATACAGAATACGCAAAAAGTCTGGAGGGGAAGCTTGGTATTCCCTACGAAAAGCTGACGCCGCTGATATTCATTCTGATAAGAGCCTGCGTACACTACGCATTGTTTGAGGATGAATTCTATCTGAAGGCCCAGATAGAAGTGCTGAAGGAAACCCTTGAACTCTTTGTTATGAAATATAATCCGAAAGTAATTCTAAAGTAAATGTCATAACCCCATAAAGCATGGCAATATCCCCTGACGATTCCCGCCAGGGGATATTTTTACATACTTTATTGCATATTCTTGAAAGAACTTAGTATTATATTCTTTTTGGAGATAGCATTGTCAATATCAAGATTATTGATAAAATCGCATAGTTCATCAATATGTTTTTTAAGATCTTCCTCATATATGTATGAATTAAGTTGCTTTACCAATTCGTCTGTTTTATCCATATCAAAAGACATCATCACATCTTCTAAAGAATCCAATAGCACGAATAATTGAGTAATATCCAAACTTTGCTTATTTGAATTATCTTGATTTGAAAGATAATCAGCTAAATCATCACCCAGGGAAATCCATTGTTGTACAAATACAGGTTGTAAAGCTGTGAGAGTATCAACTTGATGCTCTTTTGCTGAATATTCAAGTGTTTTCGCAATAGCTCCGATAGAAACGGCACCTATCATAAAGGCACTATTTTTCATAGAGTGAATTTGCACACGATAACTATTAAGAGCTTCTGATATATCCAATGAATTTTCAAAAATCTTTTTATAGAACAATTCCAGTTTATCAAGTTCAGATTTTTGAAGTTTAACAAATTGAAGAAGCGTAGTATTTAATATGTTTTCGTTTTTCATATGCAGCATGGCATATTCATATTCTAAATCACCTATGTTGTCATAAATATTTTGTAATAATTCATTTGTCTGAACAGGCTTTTCATCTGCAGCTAAGAGCTTTGCATCATCAATCATGTCATATAGCATATTTTCAAGACGAGCAGGCTTAATAGGTTTACTTAGATAAGTAGAAAAGCCGCTTTGCAGATACATTTCTTTTGCTCCGGTTATCGCATTCGCAGTAAGCGCCACAACCGGTGTATTGCTGTTCATTTTAGCAAATGCATCACTATTCTTTAATCTTTGTAAGGTCTCTATACCGTCCATATCAGGCATCATATGATCCAAAAAAATAGCATCATAGTGTTTGTTTTCAGCCATATTAATACATTCTGATCCACCGGAAGCTTCATCAATATGAACCCCTGTATCTTCAAGAAGATTTATAAAGACTTTACGATTTACTGAATTATCATCTACAAGTAATATCTGTGCGTCCGGAGCATAAAATAAAGCTTTATAATTGTATGAAGTCTTTTGTCCGCTGATTCTTGAATTTAAATCACCAATTGGAGCGGAATCGATAATTTGTTGATATAAGTCAAAATAAAATACAGAACCTTTACCATATTCGCTTTCTACTTGAAGTTTACTATCCATCAACTGCAAAAGCTTGACGGTTATGCTCATTCCAAGACCTGTACCTTCTTCGCCATGGTTCATATTTTCTTCTATTCGCTCAAACTCCGCAAAAAGTCTTCCCATGTCTTCCTTTTTAATACCAACACCCGTATCTTTTACCGCTATATGAAGCAGAATACCATCATCTTTTGGTTCACCTGTAATGTCAAGAGTTACAGTACCTTCGTTTGTATATTTTACAGCATTATTCAGGAGATTTACCAATATCTGACGTATTCGTATATCATCTCCTAATAATCTGCAGGGCAGATTTTTGTCAGCATTTAATAAAAGCTTTAGATTTCTGTCTTTTGCTTTAAAAGACACCATGTTCATTACATCATGTATAAGGCTTGAAATATCGTATTCAACAGGCAGAATTTCCATTTTACCGGATTCCACCTTAGATAAATCTAATATGTCATTTATCAGGGATAATAAAATTTGACCGGAATTATCTATTTCAAAAGAATAATCTTTGATTTTCTTTTCTTTTGCATTTTTTTCATCACAGGTTCTTAAAATCATTGTATTCATACCAAGAATAGCATTGATGGGAGTTCGGATTTCATGACTCATTCGTGCTAAGAAATCACCCTTTGCTTTATTTGCAGCATCAGCTTTTATGGCAATCATTTGCTGGTCAAGTACTTTCTGAGTACCCTTCAGATTTTGAATTATGATATAACTCGAAAACAGTAAAAAGAGCAAAAGTATATAGCTTATAAAAAACATGGTATTTTCAATGATGGAAGAAATGGCTTCATTTTCATCCACTTGATTTAGAATACCATATGATATAGTCAATATTATATACATCAGCTGGGCTAACAGAGGCAGCACATTAATTATCCGGTTTCGGCGATTCCGGCATTCCTGATTTAACTGTGACAATGGTTTGATAACAAGCTGATAATAAATAATATAGGTAACCAATGGAACTATAATTTCCTGAATGACAATACCACTAATATTTGAAAAATTTACTCCGAACAAGGTAGTGGCGAGAAAGTACATTTGATTGAATAGGAATCCTGATAAAGTTCGTTTTTCTTTATCAATTAATTTCATATAAAAGAACATTAATAATAATGATATAAACAAACATACAAAATCCCCTGCAAACAGCCAGTCATTTATCAGATATTGTGCCAGTTCGGTATATCCTGCAACAGCCATTACAAAACAAGCTATAAAAACTACAGCCAATCCATAAATCAATGCATTTGGAGGCGCGATAAGAAAAAGCAATATACCCTTTTTTACGGTTAATTTTTCAATAAAACACTTTTTAGTGGCTATAAAAAATATGACATATAAACCTATATATTCAACGATGATTCTTAAAAATAATAAAATGGTATCAATTATCCAATTATCCATGTGTTTTCCAATGCCTTCCTTATCTCATCAGTTATTCGGTCTTTTGATGGTGGTTTTAAAATGTATCCAAAGGGCTTTAACATAAGTACATCTAATATTTGTTGCTTATCGGACACACTTGTCAAAAAAATGACAGGTATATTACGTCCGATTTCATCCCGGTTTAACATTTCGAAAGTTTTTTTGCCGTCCCAATCCGGCATGGCGTAGTCAAGTAAAATGACATCAGGACGTATTTTTGAAATGGATTTTAATGCTGTCTCTCCGGAGGTGACGGTGAATACCCGGTATTCATCTTCCAGCATTGCTTTAATGTTTCTTAAAAGTATTACACTGTCATCTATGACTAAAATTTTTTTCTTTTCATTTTTGAAAGTGTCTGTTTCTGTTGTATTATCACCTTCTTTTTTAACCATATTTTCGCAAACTGCAGTTGAGTTGTCCGGATTGAGAAGTTCATTACAAGATTCTAACAGTTTGAATTTGGTGATAGGTTTATAAATAATTATAGATTTGGGTAGTAGTTTTGTAATCTCATCGGAATGTTCTGAATCTTCACCGGCAGAAATAATCAAAACCGGATTTTTACTGTATATTTTAGATAATTCCAGAAACAAATTCATCTCATTTATATCTAATGATATTTCATTAACGATAACAAGTTCCGGCTTTAATAATTTAATCATGGCCTTGATATCATCTATGTTATCAGAGCAAAGCTGGACATTATAATCCTCTGTAAGGCATTCGCAAATACTCCTTAAAATATTATTAAGGGTACCTATAATCAGTATTTTTTTCATAGTTAGAAAAATCTCCTTTGGGGTAAATGTATCTTCATAGTTTTACCGCTTCATGGTATAACGTTGCTACATGCCAATATTATACAACTATTACAAGGATATTACTACTCCATTATGGTGTATGGAGCATGATAATACAGAATTATCCCACATATTGACAGAAAATATAAATGTTGGTAAAATGTCGGCATAAAGAGGAGGATATAAAATGAAGAAAATAATAACCATTTTAATTGCATGCACGTTACTTAGCTTATTAGCAGGATGCGGCAGTACATCCAAAGAACCGGGTACAGAGCCCGCCACTACCAAAGCATCGGAAACAGATACTTCAAAAGATGAATCAACAACCGCTACCACTGAACCGGAAACCACAAAGCCAGAAAAGAAAGTAATACATATTGACACTGACCTTAGTCTGTTTGGCGAACTGGTGAATAAATTTTTTGTAATAACGAATGATTACAGTTTAATGGCACCGGATAAAGAGTTATTTGATTACTTATGTGAAAACGGATATGTATTTTATGAATATATGGATTCAGACGTAGATGATACAATCAGTCCGGAAGAAGCATATGAAAGATTTGATAAATGGGGGCTTAATACCTTCAGTGACAGCTTGCTGCAGTATTGTGAAAAATCAATGAGCTCCAGAATGTATATATGCACATCCGAGGGCCACATAGATACTATACAGTACAAATTCAGAAAATGTCATGAAGATCAACTGGCTTCATATAGAGAACAAGTGGATAAGCTTGTGGAAGACTGGAAGAATCAGGGGTATGAGATGGATATTCTGTATTCCCGGGATGAGGAAACAGGATTGTGGACATATATGGTGATAAAATTTAAGGGTACACCCAGCAACCCTGACTCTTCATCTGATTTTTTTGCTAAAATTGATATAAGACTTAATTATTACGACTCATTTTTTAGCTTTATGTTATATTAATAAATAAGTAATCGTGTTGTGCACATTTATAAAATCCCTTCGTGTCGGTACAATGTACTGATAACGGAGGGATTTTTATATCTGCTAACTCACAGTTGAAAAATTTAAAGGTATCTGTTACAATTTAATTCGAACATATATTCGCTTTTGCTATGATGACACCATAGAAATTTGAAAGGGGGCAGGGATGTGTCAGACAGGACTTATATTGCAATAGATTTGAAATCATTTTATGCCTCTGTGGAATGTGTAGAAAGAGGACTGGACCCCTTAACGACGAATCTGGTGGTTGCGGATGCCGGCAGGACGGAGAAGACCATATGCCTTGCGGTATCACCATCTCTTAAAAGCTATGGTATTCCGGGAAGACCGAGACTATTTGAGGTAGTTCAAAAGGTCAGGGAAGTGAATGCGGACAGGAAATTAAATGCGCCGGGAAGAACGTTTACGGGTTCGTCTTTTGATGCGGAACAACTTGCCAAATTCCCTGAACTTGAACTGGCATATATTGCAGCGGTTCCGAGAATGGCATATTATATGGAATACAGTACAAGGATTTTTGATATTTATTTAAGATATATCGCTCCGGAAGATATGCATGTATATTCTATTGATGAGGTGTTTATTGATGTGACAACCTATTTGAACACATATAAGATGACCGC
The DNA here is from genome assembly GCA_051880015.1 of Butyrivibrio sp. GTDB lineage: Bacteria > Bacillota > Clostridia > Lachnospirales > Lachnospiraceae > Eshraghiella. Next base: position 10,272 of record JBJEND010000096.1, read on the forward strand.
CCATGAGCTTGCCCTTAAGATGATTAGGGATGTGTTGCGGGAAACAGGAGTGACAGCCACAGCAGGTATTGGAACTAACATGTATCTGAGTAAGGTTGCGATGGATATTGTGGCTAAGAAAATGCCTGCTGACAGGGACGGGGTCCGAATAGCAGAGCTTGATGAGATGTCCTATAGAAGGCTTTTGTGGAATCATGTGCCCCTCACTGACTTTTGGAGAGTCGGACCGGGATATGCCAGAAAGCTTATGAATAACGGGTTATATACAATGGGAGATGTTGCACGTTGTTCTGTGGGAAAGTCCAATGAATATTATAACGAAGCTTTTTTATATAAGTTATTTGGAATTAATGCGGAGCTTTTAATAGACCATGCATGGGGATGGGAGCCTGCAACTATTGCAGATATAAAGGGATATAAGCCCCGGATGAACAGTTTAGGCAATGGTCAGGTGCTTCAATGTGCATACACCGCATCCAAGGCAAAATTAATTGTAAAGGAAATGACGGATTTACTGGTGTTGGATTTGGTTGATAAGCAGCTTGTTACAGATCAGATGGTGCTTACCATAGGTTATGATGTGGACAATCTCACTAATCCTTCTATCAGAAATAAATATCATGGAGAAATAACTACAGACCGTTATGGCAGGCAGGTTCCGAAGCATGCCCATGGCACAATCAATCTGCCAAAGTATACATCTTCCACCAGAATTATTATGAAAGCAGTGGAGGAACTGTTTGACAGAATAATTAACCGGGATTTGCTGGTGCGCAGGGTTAATATTACCGCTACAAGAGTGGTACCGGAGAGCGAAGTATCAGACAGTCCTGCCTATGAGCAGCTTGATTTATTTACTGATTATGAAGCGTTAGAACGGGAGAGAGAGCAGGAGAAGAAAAATCATGAAAAGGAAAAAAATCTCCAGCATGCCGTTTTGGACATTAAGAAAAAATACGGTAAGAATTCAGTGCTTAAGGGCATGAACTTTGAGGAGGGCGCTATGACCAGAGAGCGGAACAGACAGATAGGAGGGCATAAGGCGTGAGCGGCTATTATAAAGATGAGCATAGATATGATGATATTATCAATCTGCCCCACCATCAGTCTAAGGCGCGGCCACATATGTCTCTGCATGACAGGGCGGCGCAGTTTGCTCCTTTTGCAGCACTTTCCGGCCATGAGGAAGCAATAGAAGAAACTGCAAGACTCACAGATGATAAGATTCTTCTTGATGACACTGCCACAGAGAAAATCAATGAAAAGCTGTATGAAATTTCACAGCATTTATCTGAGAAGAGAAATGTGTCAATCACATATTTCAGACCGGATGCACACAAGAGTGGCGGGGCTTATCTTACAGATATGGGTACAATAAAGAGAATTGATGAGATTGAGAAAGTTATAATTATGGATAGCGGAATTAAAATACCCATGGAGCACATTACAGGGATTGAAATGATGTAGAAACAGAATACTTATAAACGCAGTGTATGTAATTTAATATTTGGATTTATATATTTTACCAATAAGGAAGTAAAAACTATGAAAAAAATTGCTTTTTTAATTTTGACGGTTATAATTATAGTGGGAGTGAGCGGATGCATGAATAAAAATGAAGATTCAACCAACAAAATGATGAATTATATTAATGAAAAATATGATGATTCATTTGAATTTATAAAATTATTTGGTGGTTATTTAGGTTCATCAACAAAGAGCATAATTGTTCGTTCGGGAAAATATCCGGACTATGACGTTTATGTTTATTGTACTACCGATAATGAACAGGACACATTTGCAGATAATTATCTCAGCGTTAAATTTTATGACAAAACTCTGGATTATCTGCAGGATATATACAGAGAAAAATTTGGTGAGACCGTGTATGTACATTATAGTATAGATAATACATCTAATACTCAAAATGCTTCAGATGAGACCACTTTTGAAGAATTTATAATGGATCCAATGTCTATGATTACTTATAAAGTGGTTTTACCATATAACAATAATAAAGATGAAATGGAGCAGTCCCTCAAAGAAACAATGAGTGAACTTTCCGGATGTGCGTACATATACCTTGTAGATTCGTCAGTTAAAATAACAAGTGATGAGGAAATGCAAGAATGTATAGAATCGAAGAATTATAACAATAAAGTATATATTCAGAAGAATAATGATGAATTTAAAATATTTAGATGGGAGAATAAGTAATGGATAATCAGACCTGCATGCAAACAGGGTTAAAGAATATGAAAATGTTTTTATTACTTGCATTTATTCTAAGTATAGTAGTGTGTGGATGCATGAATAAAACAGAGAACTCAAACCGTAAAGAGAGTGATGCAGAATACATCAGGATGATGCATGAATATTTAGAAGAAAAATATTCAAAATCATTTTCGGAAATAGAGTATATATTGCCTAATGAAGGCTTTAACACCGGACTCAAAGATAATATCCTTGTGGTAATAGATGAAAATGGAATTATTTCAAATGTAAGAGCAAAGCTTAGCACTCCTTACAATTATTATGATGATTATGTTGAGGCGTGTACTGCAGCGAAAATTTCTGAAGAAGCAGGTTATAGTGATATTGACAGAGCAGATTTGAAAGTTTATGCGACGATTAAATCTAAAAATATTGAGGATATTGATATTTCGCCTGATAATGTATTATCCGTAACAGTTGTTGGAAAAATTCATGGAGAACCAACAGAGTTGAACATTCAACAATTGTATGAAAAATATCAAAGTATTTGTAAATTAGGATACAGCAATATATATTTTTTAATCGGATTTGTTGAGTCATCTGATGATTTTGATAAAGCGATAGAAAATTATACAGTATATGGAAAATCAAAATGGGATGATTATGATGGTGAATTTTATGCTCATATTGATGTCGATAACAGCAATTTAACATTTGATGAGTTTATAAAATGTATAGTGAAGGTAACCGGAAACCGGGAGACAGAATATCAATGCAGGGTAATTTTATTTGAAGATGGGATTTTGCCGGAAAGCAAAGGGGTTAGGATAACAACCAATAATCCTATCAGTGAATTTTGTGGACATAATCTGGTTGAGTACAACGTAGAGGAACAGCCGCATCTTGTGCACACGGTGGAATATGATGCCAATGGAGGCATTGGAGCACCGGATAGTCAGACAAAGACCGAGGGCTCCATCCTCATCCTGTCAGGCACACAACCCAGCAAAGAAGGTTTTACCTTTCAGTGTTGGACTGCCAGTATAGGTGGGGATTATTATCCTAAGGACAGATATAATTGTGACCAGGACGGCGGCATTGTTACTATGTGTGCAAACTGGAAGGATGAAACTCCTCCTTCCTGCAGCAGT
>JBJEND010000097.1:0-2699 GCA_051880015.1 Butyrivibrio sp.
ATACTCTCATGGAGGAGCTGTATAAATGCAGATCGGCTCTGGAGGCAATCATTGACGGTCTGGGAGGGTTAGAGGATCCTCTTGTAGAGTTACCGGATCTGAAAGCCTCAGGAGTAAGATCATTGATAAGGAGGAAATTAGGACAATGAGTAAAGAATGGTATGGAGAGGATCAGTGCGGTGAGTGCCAGCATAACAAGTATGATAACAGAGAGCATTGTTATGTGTGCTCTAATCCAGAAAGTGAGTATTACGGGCTCAGGACGGCTTATGATGATGGGTGTGAGGAGTTTGAAAGGAAAGGTTAATTATGCCGGAAGAAATGGTAACAATGGTGGATAATAGGAACCTGAGAGCAATTATATATGATATTACTGGAGGATGCTTTCTTACAAAAAGTGAGTATGAACAGATCTGTGAGATTGTTATGAGGGCGTGTGATAGATCTATAAGAGAGAGCATGGATCCTGTATAGAATTTATAGGGAAAGACAAAAAAAACTTGTCTTTCCCGTTTTTTTTTTGCCTAAATACTGGAGTTTCTGTGGTTATTACTCTGTATGGAGGTGAGGTATTTCATGGATAAAGACTCTAATTTTTGTAAAGATGCTGAGGAATTGCTGGAGTATTTGAAAACTTATCACAATACTGAGAAAACAGCTATAAAAAGCGGTGAGATCGGAGAGATCTTTAACCTGTATAAAGAGAGATTGAGGGCAACGGTAAATTATTTGAGGAGTATAGGTTATCCGGTGTGTAGCTCATCACGGGGATACTGGTATTCTGAAAAGCCGGAGGACATTGATAAAACCCTCACTCATTTAGAGGGACGGATAAAAGGAATGAACAGAGCAATAGCAGGATTAAAAAGGATACAACAGGACAAAAAAAAAACAGGAGTAAATCAGGAGAGACAGGATAACTTATTTTTCTGTCTCTCTATTACGTTTGGAGGATGTAGAGGTGTATAAGGTTGATGAGTTGATAAAGTATATGATGCCTCTGGATGCGGATTACAGTTATGGTACTATTCTGGAGCTGAAAAAGGGTAGAGCCGTGGTGTTATCTAAGTCTTATCCTCATGGGAGTATAACAGAGGTTCCATTTAGATATATGGAGCATATAGGAAAAGAGGTGAGGACGGTTGGGAGCCGTGAGGGTAAAAACAATCAATGATAGATTGTTGAGTGTAGATTACTCAGATCCAGAGGAATTAAAAATGATTATATCTAACTGGGGTATGATGGAGAAGCTGGCAGAGGGAGGAGATACTGTAGCCTCAGCCATTCTTGTAGATCTCCAGAGGGCTATAGGGGTAAGTATATCAGAGTTTGGAGAAAATAAAAAAGCCGGATTTGATACCAGTAGGATAGAAAAAGGAGTGCTCACAGAGGCTCAGTTTATTTCTCTGGTATATGTTCTGGGACTGGGATACAGACAGGATGAAATAGCTTTTGTACTGGGATGTAAAAAGCAGACTGTAAATATTCATGTTCATAGAGCTCTTGTAAGGATCTGTAAGTTTTTGGAGGGAGATAAAGTAAAGGATGGCAAGGAGAATAAGAAAACGGGAAGAGGATCAGGCAGACAAGTGGTTAAGGGAAAACGATCCGTATTATACAGACATGAGCCGGGGAAAGGCAAACAAAATAAGAAATCCTTATCTCACTCCAGATCAGGAGGTGGCAAGGGCAAGAAAAGAAATTCCAATTAGCTGTATGTCAGAGGTTGATCTGGATTATTTGAGTCTAAATAAGAGGTAAGCGGCTGACTTTGTATGAATAATTTACACCTATATTATGAAAGCAAATTGAAATGTTATGAAATAAATTATGAAGTCAAAAGGAGGATAATTTGCTATGAGTATGAAAGAAAGAGAGACACGGTACACGGATCCTAAGAACCTGATCCCTTATGAGAATAACCCACGGGATAACAGGCTTGCTATTGAGGATGTAGTAAACAGTATTAAGGAATATGGATTTACGGCTCCTATTCTGGTAAATGAGGCTCTTGTTATTCTGGCAGGACAGACCCGGAGAGAGGCGGCTATACTGGCAGGATTAGACAGTGTTCCGTACATAGTTATAGACGGACTCACAGAAGCTCAGCAAAAGGCGTACAGGCTGGCAGATAATAAGCTCTCAGAGTTATCCCTGTGGGATGAGGACTTATTAAAGCAGGAGTTAGAGGATCTGATGAGTGAGGATTATGATATTTCTCTTACAGGCTTTACGGATGTGGATCTGAGCGGATTATTTCCTGAGGAGGATCCGGTAAAGGATGAGAAAGAAGATACTCCGGCTGAGGAGAAAACTACTCTTCCCATGTTACGTTTCGGATCCAACAGCGTAAGAATTACTCAGGATGAGCTTATTATGCTGAGTAACAGATACAATGAGTATGTAGAGGCTGAGCCGGGAGAGGGATTTGTAACATGGCTGTTAAAGAGAGGTATTTAGAGTGGATGCTGTCAGGATTTTACATGAGAATGTGCTGAAAGGAAAAATAGCTGAGAGGCATGGAGTAACTCCTGATGATGTAGAGTTAGAATGGTTGGGAGAGAATGAATATAATGTGATTGTACATCCGGTAAAGAAAGTGGAAAACATTATAATAAATATTGTTTTTGGTGAGGAGGGTATGCAGGATGATAGAGATAATTAAAACAGTAGTTGTGTTTCTTTTTGGGTTTGCTCCT
>JBJEND010000098.1:0-2694 GCA_051880015.1 Butyrivibrio sp.
GGACGGAGCTGTGCGGTGTGGTGGAGGCGATGTATTCCTATGAGCTGCTGTTTGATGAGCAGGTGTGGTCCAAGGACATGAACGGTATTACTTCGGAGCAGTATGTTAAAAATGAAGTGAAAAATACTCTGGAGAGCATTATTTATGCTAAACATATGGCAGAAGAATTAAACATTACTGTTACTGCAGAGGAACAAAACCGGATAGATGAGGCCGCCAAAGAGTATATGTCCGGATTTTCATGGGAAAATGGTGCCACAGGGGATTTTACCCTGACTGCCGTAAAGGAATATTATGAATGGCTTCTTATTGCGGAAAAAGGTTTTTACGGGATAACAGATTCCGTAGATACAACGGTAAGTACGGATGAAGCAAGACGTATTCTTGTACAGTATATTTTTTTCTCCACGGTTCAATATGATGAATATGGCAACGAAACCGATATGTCGGATGCAAATAAACTGGTAAAACATGACCGGGCCGAAGCAGCATTGAAACGTATTAAGGAAAACGGGGATTTCATGTCTCTGGCAAAAGAATACAGTGACGATACCGATTATACGCTGGAGCTGGGACAGGGAGAATTTAACCGGGATTTTATTAAAGCAGCCTTTGCATTGGATTCGGGAGAGGTCAGCGATATTGTAGAGACAGACAGCGGTTATTACATTATAAAATGTATTAATTACAATGTGGAAAGTGACTATGAGGAACAGTGTAAAAAAGTGGTACTGGCAAGACGGAGGGATATATATACAGAGCAGTATACGGCCTACGCCACGGGAAGAGCGGTTGAATATAATGACAGATTTACCACGGATATATCAGTGAAGGATATAGAAAAAGGTTCCGGCAAACTATATGAAATATACAAAAAATATTTTTATTAGCACTCATTTTAAATGAGTGCTAATTTTTTCTTGACTTCTTGTACATCAGGTATTAATATATCCTATAGATAAATTTTTAAAGGAGTTGATACAAATGTCAGTAGAACATGGTAACTTATCAATTAACAGTGAGAATATATTTCCCATTATAAAGAAGTGGATGTATTCGGACCATGACATATTTTTCAGGGAATTAATATCAAACGGATGTGATGCCATTACCAAGCTTAAGAAGCTTCAGGTTATAGGCGAGGCCGCAGATACGGAAGACAAGCCTAAGATTCAGGTGCTTGTAAGCTCTAAAGGGAAGACAATTAAATTTATTGATAACGGACTGGGTATGACTCAGGAAGAGGTTAATGAATATATTAACCAGATTGCTTTTTCCGGTGCGGAGGCATTTCTTGAAAAATACAAGGATAAAACTAATGAGGACCAGATAATCGGACATTTCGGACTGGGCTTCTACTCTGCGTTTATGGTTGCCGATAGAGTTGCTATTGATACTCTTTCATATAAGGAGGATGCTGCTCCGGTGCATTGGGAATGTGACGGAGGAACGGAATACGATATGGGAGAGGGCGAGAAGACTTCAACGGGAACGGAAATTACCCTTTTCTTAAATGATGAGAGTACCGAATTTGCCAATGAATACAGGGCTAAGGAAGTTATAGAGAAGTATTGTTCTTTTATGCCGTATGAGATATACCTGACCAATGAGGATGATACCGAAGAGAAGACACAGACCATTGAAAAGGATGAACTTCTGGAAACCGATACAATTATTGAAACGATTGTTGAAGAGGCTAAAACTGAAGAACAGGAGGATGAGGATGGTAATAAAACCATAGTGGAGACCAGCCCTGCCAGAGAGCGCTACAAGATTAAGAAAAGACCGGTTCCCCTCAATGATACTAATCCGCTTTGGACAAAGCATCCTAACGAATGTACTGAGGAAGAATATAAGGATTTCTTCAGAAAAGTATTCCATGACTATAAAGAGCCATTGTTCTGGATTCATCTGAATATGGATTATCCTTTCAATCTTAAGGGTATTTTATATTTCCCTAAGATTAACATAGAGTTTGAGTCAGCGGAGGGAGTAATAAAACTCTATAATAACCAGGTATTCGTGGCAGATAATATTAAGGAGGTTATTCCTGAATTCCTTATGCTGTTAAAGGGTGTTATTGACTGTCCGGATCTTCCTTTGAATGTTTCAAGAAGTGCTCTGCAGAATGACGGATTTGTTAAGAAAATTTCCGATTATATTACCAAAAAGGTGGCAGATAAGCTGTCAGGAATGTGTAAGACAGATAAAGAAAATTATGAAAAATACTGGGATGATATTAGCCCGTTCATTAAATTCGGATGTCTCAAGGATGACAAATTCTGTGAGAAGATGAATGATTATATTCTGTTTAAAAACCTCGACGGTAAATATCTTACATTACCTGAATGTCTTGAAGAGAATAAAGAAAGTCATGAAAACACAGTTTTCTATGTAAAGGATGAAGTAGAACAGGGTCAGTATATAAAAATGTTCAAGGACGCAGGAATGGATGCAGTTATACTTAAGCATAACATTGACCAGCCTTTTATATCACATCTTGAACAGAAAAACGAAAATGTCAAATTCCTGAGCATTGATTCTGACTTATCTTCCACCTTTAAGAATGAAGGGGACGAAGAGGAACTTAAGAAACAGAATGAGGACCTTACCGAAATATTTAAGAAGGCTTTGAACAGAGATAACCTTAAAATACAGGCAGAACGCCTTAAGGATGAAAATATTTCATCTATG
>JBJEND010000099.1:0-2691 GCA_051880015.1 Butyrivibrio sp.
GATAGGTACAAATGTTGAGTATGCACTATATGTAAATGATGGTCATGTTCAGCATAGACGTTTCCTCCCCATTTCCTATTTATCAGCAAATGGGCGTAAAAAGTATGTACACTCAAAAGGAAAAAAGAAAGGGAAGAGTGCCGGGGGAATAATGCTCAAAGAAAAGTATATCCCCGGCGTTTTCTTTTTGGAAAAGGGTATGCAAGCGGCTGATCCCAGAATTAAAAATCTGGGTGAGAGCTTTATGGAGCAAATAGCAAGAGAGATAGAGGGGGCTGGAATGTGAGACTTTTAGACAGCGTTTGTAAGCGTTTGGCTCAGAAGTACAAAGGTATCCCGGTATATATTGAGGATTTACCTGAGGGCTTTGTCCGTCCCTCATTTTTTGTAACGCTTGCAACAGAGGGAACAAATTTAAAAAATAAAAATGTGTATGAAGATACTCCAATATATCAGATTGTTTTCCACGGGCGTAAAAATGCGGCTAATCAGGTATATTCTGAGGAGCTTTATAAGAAAAAAGAAGAGCTTAAAGCTCTTTTTTTATTGCCCGGAGCTATCCCGGTGATCTCTGTAGAGGGATCTAAAGAGAAAAAACGGTATGCAAAAGTAACCTCATACTCCTCTGAGGTCAGACTGGCAGAAAAAAGCCTATATGTAAAGGTTGGGCTGTCTTTCACAGAGGACACCAAACAAGAGGAAGAGTATGAGCTTATTCAGGATGTGGATCTGGATATGGGAGGAAAAATTTAAAGGAGGAAAAGATCATGGGATTACCTGACATTGTAATTGAGTTTACAAAGAAAGCCATTGCCACTATTGCTGTAGGGGCTGGCGGTGTTGTTGGTATCATCATTAAGGATGCAAAGAGCAACGGTGCTCATGTGCTTAAAGGTGTTGATGCTATCCCGGCTGAGTTGTCAGCAGATAACAAAGCCTATGTTGAGAGAGCCTTTTTAGGATCTCCGAAAGTTGTTCATGTATACGTCCTCCCGGCTGGGGCTGAGGATTATACAGAGGCGTACAAGTATTTTGCCAATAAGAAGATCAATTATATCTGTGGTGATCCGGCTATTTCTAAGGAACAGGCTACAAACCTTGCTACTTGGGTAATCGGTAAGAGAAAGGCTGGTAAGATCTTCCCGGTTGCTGTAGTGCCGGAAACAGCCTCAGATAATAAGGGTGTTGTAAACGTGGATTTTGTTGGTGGAGATAAGATCTATGCAGGAGATACAGCCTTTACAAAGGCTCAGTATTGCTCCAGAATTGCCGGACTTCTGGCAGGGCTGGATCTTAATGTATCTGCTACATACAAGCCCCTCTCTGAGATTACAGCAATCCCGGAGGTGGATGATGATGAGCCTGTGAATACGGCTATTGATGCCGGAAAGCTGGTTCCGTATGACACCGGATCCGGTATTGTTATCGCAAGAGGTGTAAACTCTCTGATTACGGTAACTGAGTCTGATACTGAGGATCTGAAAAAGATTAAAATCCTTGCTATTCAGGATCTTATTACCTCCGACATTAGAGAGACTATCAACACAAAGTATGTCGGTAACTACAGCAACTCCTATGATAACAAATGTCTCCTGATTACAGCTATCAGAGGATACCTTACTCAGTTGGAGGATAAGGGATATATCGAAAAAGGTAAATCCACTATGGAAATCAACGTGGCTAAGCAGAGAGCTTATCTGGAGAGTACAGGAGTAGATACCTCTGAGATGGACGATCAGGCTGTTAAAGAGGCAAATACAGGCTCTCATGTATTCCTGAAAGGCTCTGTATCTATTCTGGATGCTATTGAGGATGTTGACATTGTTATCAACAAGGAATAAGAGAGGAGGTAAAAGATCATGGTTGAGACTAAACGTATTTGTAACGGTACTTTTGGTGAAATCTGGCTGGATGGTGACTATGTAGGTGAGTGCTACAAGGCACAGGGAAAGGTAGAGTTTAACAAAGAGGAGATCAAACAGTGCGGTACATGGTGGACTGACAATAAGATTGTTGGATGTACTGGTAAAGGTTCCCTTACCCTTTACAAAGTCAATACCCGTATGGGAATTAAGATTGCTAAGATGATTAAAAACAAACAGGATGTAAGATTTACTGTTATCAGTAAGCTGGCTGATCCTGATGCTTTTGGTGCTGAGCGTGTTTCCCTTTCCGGTGTATCGTTTGATGATCTTACTCTGTTTGACTGGGAGGCTCAGAAGCCGGGAGAAACAGAATGTCCGTTTACCTTTACCGGATATAAGTATCTGGATCAGATTAAGCCTCAGTAAGAGCTTATAACTGAATAAAGAGTGTGTGAGGAGAGGCGTGAAAATACGCCTCTCTATTTTTTGAATTATAGGAGGAAAATATCATGGCAACAAAGAAAATTGTAGAAGAGAATGAAAATGCAGTAGTTGAAAAAGAGGCGGTTAATGTACTGGATCTCCTTTTGGGAGCTGACATTGGTACAATTAAAACCCCTTATAAGGATGTGGAAATTACCCGTTTATCTGAGGCGTTTGGTGCTCCTTTTGTAGTGAGATGTGAAGCCCTTTCCCCGGAAACCAGAATGCAGATGTACAGCGATATCTATGACGACGCTGCGTGGCTGCACAATCTGGTGGAAAACCTGCTGGCGGTGACCCGGATTGAAGAGGGGCATATGAAGCTGAACACACAGCCCCAGCT
>JBJEND010000100.1:0-2683 GCA_051880015.1 Butyrivibrio sp.
TACAGCGGTATCATTACATTTTCAATTGCAGAATATTCCTCTATAAGGGCAAAATCCTGTAGTACGATTCCGATTTCACTGTTACGTATATTGGCACGCTTGTTCTCGCTGATTTTACTCACATCAAGGTCATCTAATTTATATGTACCCTTTTCAAAATCATCAATACAACCGATGATATGCATAAGTGTGGACTTACCCGCACCTGATTTACCGATTATTGCCACCATCTCTCCATCATTAACAGTAAGACTTACATCCTTAAGTGCCATAAATGCATTGGATTTGCCCAGGTTGTAGGTTTTGTAAATATTTTCTAATTTAATCATAAATTCTTACCTCCTAATATGCCGTATCCTTCAGAACATTCATCGGACTGCGTTCCTTCAGTGTATTCCTCATCATTAACATGGTGCACAATACTATTACAAGACTTATGATAAGCATAACACATATCTGCATAGAACCGGGCTCACAGTTAATTTCTCCCAGTACAAACCTCTTATTCTGAATAACAATAAATGTTAAAGCTGTTACAATGGCGAGAAGATTATTAACAAGCATCTCTGCTCCTGATATTACCACTGCATTTTTGTATGGCATACCGCATATATACAGAGTTGCATAATAGCGCATACTGTTGGCATTTTTAATCGCTACCATACATATGATACAGACGGACACCAGCACAAAAAGGGCAGCCGTGAGCGGTATGTATTTTACCATCAAATCCTTCATTTCCTCCTTCTGCATTCTGACAAGATATGAAGTTTCAGGGAATACACCCGTACCGGTAGAACCATTTTTTCTCTCATATTCCATTACCTTTTGATAATTTGCGTTTCTCTCATCCTCTGTTATATTCTCATCAAATTTAACTATACAACGATAATTCTGTTCTATAACCTTTTCGGGAAGCTTGGCAAATTCATCCTCTGTAGTAACTATCAGTTCAAATCCCAACTGTTTATAACTGTAAGTTCCAAATATATCACTGCTCTCCATGGTTTTACTGATATTAACTCCATTACCAAATAACAATTTTTGTCCTGAAGCAATAACTCCCGTAACCTTTGCAGGTATGGAAATTATTTTATTCTCCATAACACCTGCTTCACTGAAAAAGCTCAATTCAATAATATCACCAACTCCAATACCGGAGCCATTCTCTGTTACAAGAACCTGCATCATTCCGTCTTTGGACTCAGACTTCTCGATAAGCTTTCCTTCAGCAAGTCTTGGTGTAAGATTTTTCATGGCGTACTCATTATATACAAGACAGCTTTTCAGCATTAACAAATCATCACTTCCACAAAAAGCCTCCCTGGTCATTATTGATTTCTCATAGCCGGTTAACTCCGTTACGTCAAAACCGTGGCCTAACTCACCTATTATAATGCTGTTTTCATCAAGGTAGGGGCTTAGAAAATCTGTCATTCTCCTTTGGGCGCTTATATTACTTAAAAATATTGTGCAGGCTACAAAGGTTACTGACAGAAGAAGTATGGATATGATATTATAGCCTATGTTCCTGACATATTCTCCTATTGTAAATTTCACCATATTATTCCCTCCTCATATCCAGAACTTTCTTACGGGTATTTATTGCTACAATCAGTCCCGTGCCAACCAGAATACATCCTATGTATGCCCCAAGCATTGTGGCATATACCTTTATGTTAAATATTGACATTCTGATTTTATAGACATTCAAAAGCCCGTCCTCTATTCCAATTTTAAATATGGCAACGCCTGCAAGAGTTGTAAGTATTGTGATTATTAATATTTCTATTTCCCATATTCCAATCTGCTGTATCCGGGTTGCTCCCCCTATTCCGAATACTGCCATCTGCTTTCTTCTTTTTTTCATTAAAAAGTTATAGACAAGAATCGTATCCAGCGCAGCTATAAGACCTATTGCCAGTGAAAGGACAATTACTGAATTATAGGAAATAAAATCATCCAGCTCCACCGGCTCAAAATCATTGAATGTTGCATTACTTCCATAATACCGGGTTATTGTATCCTTAAATATATTATAATCGGACATTGTTGGGAATTCATAAAAAATTACGCTCACCCATCTTGTTTTCATGTCTTCTGTACAGGAATTTAAAGGTATTGTTACACGAGGATGAATTCCGCCCTCTATTACGCCTACAATCTCATATTTCTCCCCAAACAGGTCACATGTATCCCCAATCTGAAAAATTTCCCCTTCTTCAATACTCATTTTATCAAAATACGCAAATGCCACCTTACTTCCATCATTCATCTCCTCCTCATCTATGTACCTGCCTGATACAAGTCTGTCGTCAGGGAAGGGATCTGACGGAACACTGTATCTGCCATTATGATATTCCATAATGCAGGTTATTTCCAAGTCATCATAAGGACTTGTTATGTCAATAAAGGAATATTCCATTCTATCTTCCATTTGGGATAAAATCTCCGGCAGAATTTCTCTCACTGATATAACAGACACATGTTCTTCAAATCTTGCGTATATATGTGTCTCCCCCATTCTCTTTTCTTCTTTTTTGATATTATAGCTTGTTATGGTACCATATACAAAAAAAAGAATTATTACTGCTACTAACTGTGATATCAGAAGCAAAGCATATATGCTTCTATACCCGCGAAAAGAGCTTTTAATATTTCTTAAAGCTAATCCAAACATCCC
>JBJEND010000101.1:0-13300 GCA_051880015.1 Butyrivibrio sp.
CTCCCGTGGGCCTGTGCCGGCTCATCTACTTCACTGGCCCACGGAAACGAAGTCCGGCTTCTCTCTTTCCTCCTCCCGTGGGCCTGTACCGGCTTATTTCCTTCACTGGCCCACGAGAACGAAGTCCAGCTTCTCTCTTGTCTCCTCTCGTGGGCCTGTACTGACTTATTTCCTTCACTGGCCCACGGAGTGCCTATATCCTTCCTTCTCCACTTCACCTGAAGGCATAATGGTAAGTATTATGGCTCCAAGTTCATCGGTTCTTAGAATCTTGCTGCCTATTTCATTAAGTCTTTCCAATGTATCCGCATGGGGATGACCGTAGTCGTTATCTTCTCCGCAGGATATTACAACATATTCCGGCAAAACAGTCTGAAGGAATTCCTGCGAATTGGAGTACCCTGAACCATGGTGCGCCGCCTTAAGTACATTTACCGTAGAACTATAGGAACTGATTATATGTTTCTCTTCAGCAGATGAAATATCCCCGGTGAGCAGCATACCAAAATTCTTATATTTTATATCAAGCACCGTGGAATAACTGTTGCGTTCATTGGTGACATATCCTTTTTCAGGATGAAGACAACTAATTGTGGTTCCTCCTATATTAAAAGTCATTCCCTTACAGACTGTTTCAACCCTGGCTCCCGAAGCCTGTGCCAAATCCCACAATTCCTTATACGCCTTATCCTCCATTCCTATTGAAGGCATATATAATATATCTACTTTAATTCTCCCCTCCCGTAAAAGTTCCAAAAGCCCACTTATGTGATCTTCATCAGGGTGGGTTACAAATACGCAGTCCAATTCATCCACGCCCTTGGACAAAAGAAAAGGCTCAAGTGTATAATCATACAAAGATTTCCTGTCACTGCTTCCGCCGTCAATTAAAATCCTACTGCCTTTACTGTATATAAATATACCGTCACCCTGACCTACATCCAGAAAAACTGTTTCAAAGCTTTTATGAAAACGCAACGAAACTATAAAAAGTGCCGCAAAAATTCCCACAACATATCTTTTATATGAATGTCTGTTCAGCAGGAAAAGTACCAGCCCCAGAATTAAATAATATGCATATATCTGCCACACCTTTGGTCGCCCCGCAGTCCATACCGCACCGGGTAACCGGCTGCAGATGTTACACAGAAATTCATATAATTTAAGTATGTATACTGCAGGCCCTATACAAAATCTGCCCGTCACTACGGATAAATTTCCCAAAACTCCTGACAAAAGAGCAGAAATCATTAATACAGTCATGAGGGGAATAACCAAAAGATTAAGAAAAGTTGCATAAACCGGAACTTCATAATAACTGTACATAATAACCGGAAGGGTTGACAGCTGTATGGATATTCCGGAAATTAGTGCCTTATGAAAAGAATTGGGGGATTTGAAAAATTTCATTATTGCCGGATTAATTATTCCTATACCACCTACTGCAGAAAATGACAGAAGAAATCCTGTATTATATATAAGCATGGGTGAATCCATAAGCATAATAATTGCAGCAAGGGCTGAACCGGTAATTAAATCATAGGTTCTTCCCGGTACATTGGAAAAAATCCCTATTAAATACATAATTAATGCTCTCGTTGTTGAAATACCGTTTCCCGTTATAATTCCATAAAAAATAATGATACTGCCGCTTATAATAAATCCTGCTATATCCTTTCCTCCCACACGTCTTATAAATTTATAAATTCCCATTCCTATCATGGATATATGCAGTCCTGATATTGCCAGAATATGTCCTATACCGCAGGAGGAAAACAAGCTGTATATCCCACTGTCCAAATCATCCTTATTCCCAAGAATAATAGCGGTAAAAACAGATGCGTTTTTTTCATCCGTAATATTATAAAACACATCTGTTATACGGGCCGAAACCGAATCCGCAAGTTTATATACGGGATTATTATTTTTTTGAATCAGTACAGTGTTTTCGGCATATATTTTAAATCGGATTTTCAGGCTTTCATAATATGTTTCGGAATCAAACTCCCCGGGATTGGAGGGTTTTGTAAAACGCTCTGCCCTACCCGTCACCCGGATAACATCTCCTCTGTCATATTTTTTATCGGAATACACCACACATCTTATGCCGCCGTTTTTGTCGGTATATTCTGTTTTGATTTTTTTTAGAAAAATTCTGTATCCGTATTCTGTTTTGTCTGAACCGTACACCTCTCCCACAACAGTACATTCCAGTCCTTCTTTTCCAATACTCTGTAAAAAGACGTTTTCAGTCATGACAATATTCATTCTCAGATAGCCCATAGGCAATAATAAGGGTAAAATAAGATAAATCAAAGATAATTTTCGTGAATAATAATTATACAGAAAAATAAAGAAACACGCTGCGAATGCAGGTATTAATAAATAAAGTCCCGCCCACCGGCTGATGAGTATACCGGCAAGCAGGAAAACAGCGGCACATAAAACCGGCCTTTTTATACTATCACCTTCTATTCCTCTTCAGGAAGTTCATAAACATCAGTTACAAGATTAAGTTCCCGTCCAAAAAGTGTTGTTAACGGATATTTGTCCATAAAGGTTTTCTCTGAACTACCATTTACCAGAATCTGAACCTGTTTTATATTGGGAAGCTCACACAGAGAATTAACTATTGAATATATTGTTACATCAGCAGAAACATCCACCATGGCATTAAGAAACGAAGAATCAAAATTCACATAGCATATTCCATCCTTTACGGAAACACCTATAATCCTCAATCCCTTAGGAAGCGTCCTTTTGGCTCCCTCCACATCCGGTCCTGCAATTAAATTTTCAAGAACCGCCTGCTCTATGGATACATTCTTCTTATATGCAACTTTTTTCTTCTCACATACCAGATTCTGACCCGCATCATCTGCAAAATAAAGAGTCATTTCAGACCATTGAAGATTATCAAGGGAATCATCGGTACTTTCAATAAAATCAACTGCAGACATTAATCCGATAACATTGCCTGAATCATTAGTCAATGGCTGCTCCTTAATGTAAAACGAAACATAGTCAATCCCCTCTATCTGACACAGAGTCTTTACCAGTGCTGAACGGAAAAGCACCTCTTCCACATCATTCATTATCAGATACCCGTCGGAGAAATATACATATACCACTTTCTCTTCGACAATAAATCTGTCTGCATTAAAGTTACTTCTGTATACAGACAAATGTTCTTCCGAATCCGGATACAGCATTTTATCCAAAAGCTCCTTAACAAGCTTATTGGTATCTGTTTCATCTGTTTCATAATTTTCGGTTATAAGTGTTATCCCATCGGAATACAGATAATAAATATTGTACTCACTGTCTTTATCACTGATATTGTCCTTATTCCTGCAGCCTGTTGCCAAAACAGCAAGCATCAGAGAAAAAATGAACAAAATTATTTTTTTCATGTTCAGTCACCTCCGCCCTGCACATAATACAGTGGAATGCGCACAGTAAAAGTAGTACCTTCATTTTCTTTGCTGTACAGTTTAATGGTCCCCTTGTGCATCAGAATGACGCTCTTGGTAATGGAGAGTCCCAGACCGGTGCCGCCTGTTTCTCTGGCACGTGCTTTATCAACTCTGTAAAACCTTTCAAAAATATGCTCTTTACTGTCGTTGGGAATACCTATTCCTGAATCAGCTACTCTAACATAGAAATACTTATGGTCCGCATTAATTGATACATGTACCCAGCCATTTTCCGTATTATATTTAATGGCATTCTCCACCAGATTGGTTATGGCAAGTGTGAACTTCACCTCGTCAATTTCCGCCGCTACAGGTCTGAAGCTTTCCAGTACAAGCTCCACATTTTTCTGGACTGCAATGGGACGGAGTCTTTTTAAAATAAGTTCAATTAACTCATTCACATTCACAGTGGTAACATTCATCTCAGCTTTGGATTTATCCAGTTTAACCATGGTAAGCAGACTGCTGATAATATGGTTTTCACGGTCAATTTCATGTACAATATCCTGCATAAACTCACGATACATCTCATTGGGTACTTCTTCCTGACTTACAAGAGAATCCGCCAGCACTTTCATGGATGCCAAAGGTGTTTTCAATTCGTGGGACACATTGGACACAAACTCCTGTCTGGAACGGTCAAGCTGAGATATTCTGTCCAGCATAACATTTACCGAGTTGGATATCTGATTATATTCATAGAGACTTCTTTTCTCTACCTTGGATTCCGTATTGTTTCCGTTGGAAATATCTTTTATGGACTTATTAAGCCTGTTAAGAGGCCTGATTAAAATATCTGAAAAAACAAGGCTGAATATAATGGCCAGTACAACGGTAACCAATGCTGATATCATATATATCATATTAAAGTATGCCGTTTTACCATCTGTCTTTGTATCCGTAATAGTTATGCTTATAACACCTATAGTTCCCGTATTATCCACATCATATATAGGCATTACTATTTCCGCATATCCTGATTTCTTGTAATATTGGGTACTGTCAGTTCCCTGATAGGCCTTTATAACTTTGGGATCCACCAGCGTCTTACCTTCCTCAAAGGCATATGTATCCTTAACTATTTTAAAATCACTGTCAATTATAATTATTCTGGAGGAATATATGTAAGATAACTGCTCCAGCTCCGCTTCCACATTCTGGGAGTTCTGATCTGTCAGATATGAACATGCCGCAATATCCGCCGCAAGAAGATTGCACTGTTCTTTAACATCAATAAGCAGATCCTCAACAGTCTTTGACTTATATCCTGCCACTATTAAATTACTGTACAGCACCAGAGGAGCCAGGGAGCAGAAAACTATTGCCAGACAAATGAAAAATCTCAAACTGACTATTTTCCTGAAAATTTTACTAATACTAAACTTCTTCATATTGCATTATCCTAAATAATAATAACCCACGCCCCACTTGGTATGCACATATTTGGGTTCGGAAGGGTTCTGCTCTATTTTCTCACGGAGCCTTCTGATATGTACATCAACGGTCCTTGCATCTCCCGGATAATCATATCCCCATATTATATTGAGAAGATTGTCTCTTCCGTATACTTTATTGGGATTGAGCACCAAAAGCTCCAGTACATCAAATTCTTTAGCCGTCAGGTTGATTTCCTTACCATTAATGAAAAGCCTTCTGCCGTCCTTATCTAATTTAAGATCTCCGGAAATTATATACCGCCCTTTTTCTTCTTTGGCAGTATTACGGTTATTACGCCTCATAATGGCCTTCATTCTGGCTTTGACTTCAAGTATATTAAAGGGTTTGGTAATATAATCGTCTGCACCGTATTCAAGTCCCATTATTTTGTCCATATCCTCACCCTTTGCAGTAAGCATGATAATGGGCATATCGGAATACTCCCTAATCTGCTGGCAGACGCTTAATCCGTCCACTTTAGGCAGCATTAAATCCAGAAGGACTATGTCATAATCATTATTTTTGGCAAAATTAAGAGCCTCTTCCCCATCATACGCACAATCCACAGTCATTCCGTCCTGTTCCAGACTGAATTTGATTCCCTTTACAATAAGCTTCTCATCATCTACTACAAGTACCCTGCTCATATCTTACTCTCCTTTTGGTTCACACTGAAATATAATCCTTAATCTTTTCAAAAGAGGATTCCTTGATTCCTGATACATTCATAATATCCGTAATATTCCTGAAGAATCCGTTACTCTCCCTGTAATCTACTATTGCCTGTGCTCTGGTCTGTCCAATGCCGGGAAGTGTCATCAGTTCTGAAATTCCTGCCGTGTTAATATTAACCCTGCCGTCAGAGGCCTCACTCTGTGCATATACCGTCTGTTCCCCTACCGCCGGAATATATATTTTCTGTCCGTCAGACACATATTCCGCCTGATTAATCGAATTAATGTCAGCCTGCTTTGTCATTCCTCCGGCCTGCTCCACTGCTTCATATACCCTGGAGCCTTCTTTGAGTCTGATAACCCCGGGAGAATTCACACATCCGCATACATATACAAATATTTCTCCGGAATGTTCCGGGGTATAACCCTCAGTTTCCCCTGCATATTCTGTATATTCCCCGGCAGTATCTGTTACCGTCACCGGTTCTTCTCCCGTTGCAGCTCCGTTCTTAAAGACATATACCATTGCGCATATAAATATACATACGGCAACTGCCGTAATGCACAATATTTTTCTAATATTCATACTTCCTCCAGTCCGGAAGAAGCCCCTTTTACACATATTTCATTTTATCGGATAGAATAAATAAATACAACTCTTTTTATGATAAACTTTTTAAGGTTTGTTTTCTGACATATTTTTATTAAGTTTTATTATTTTCTCCGCTGAGGCAGAAAATTACAATTCCTATAATACTGATTAGGCCTCCCACAACTTTTCCCCATGAAAAGGGTACCTTTTGTGTTCCCATAATTCCAAACAGTTCAATAAGATATGCTGAGACAATCTGCATTACCACAATAAGCATAACTGCCTTGGCCGGTCCCAGAATTTCCATACTCTTTATAACAGTTATCGTAATAAATGCACCTATGATTCCCCCCAGAAGCATATATTTAGGACTTACCTGCCAAAGTCCGGATATTTTGTCCCGTCCGGTAAAAAACCATGCAATTACACATACAATGAAAGCGGACAACTGCACAAATCCTGCTGCAAGCCATATTCCCGTCTGCTTTGTAACCCCGGTATTCATTACTCCCTGAACACTCATAAGGAGTCCGGACAATAATGCAATTAATATTCCTAACATAAAAACCTCCTGAAATCCGTTGTTACATAGTCTGAACAATTTCAAGAGGTTTAATTCATAAATCAGTTTAACTGTTTTTCCATATATTCTTCTATTTTATTGAACTCATCCTTGGCACTGTTTCCTGCCACTATATTGTGCATGGCAATTTCGATATGGGGATATACCTGCTCCCCGTAGCGGAATTTATTTTTGCCGGATGCTTTCTCATAAGAGAGATAAATATTACCCAGTTCTTCATTTTCATAACTGATATTTTTTCTTGCCGATAATTCTCCCGCCTTCTCATACAGTAAAACCGATGCCTCATATGTGGCAAATCTGGCAAAATCAGATGCAATCTCAATACTGTCGGTATTGGGATTAACCACAAGACAATGAGTTATGGCAAGAGGAGATGAATTGTCAATGGAATTATAATCAGGGAATGCCCCCATTCCATATGAAATCTCTTCTCCGGTGAGCATGTCAAGGCTTTCGGTGGAAGCTATTGTGGAAAGATATTTTCCGGATATGAACTTCTCCAGCGACTCCTCATACTTCTCTTCGGCACTGATGCTGAAGTACTCAATCAATGAGGTATAATCATTGGCGGATTTAATACTGACTCCGGTAGATATCTCTACCAGACTGCTGTCGCTTCCCGTATCTCCTCCAAGATTAAAACCCGCACCCACAAATCCGTAGTTAATGAAAATGTCATTCAAATCGCACCTGAAAATAGATTCGATTATTGAAAGACCTTCAGAGGAATAATCTGCATTTTCAGCAAAAATCTTCATATCTTCAAAAGTATTTACATCGTCTTTTCCAAGAAAATCCTTGTTATATACCAGAAAAGCCGTATCGTAGCTTAATGGATACGCAATCAGATTGTCTTTATATGAGCAGGCAAGAAGTGCGGTAGCACAGTAATTATCCTCTGAGAAATCCCCATATGGATTTTTGGCAGCAACCCCGGCAAGATATGCTGTTCCAAGCTCGCTGTCCGTTAACATATATACATCCGTGGTTGTATCATCGGAATAGGAACCGTTAATTATATTCTGAAGATATTCTCCGCCCTCTTCTGCATAATTAAGCCGTATATCAACAGAAGAATTGGCTTTTTCAAAAGCCTGTTCACAGTATTCAAAATATTCT
Organism: Butyrivibrio sp.; assembly: GCA_051880015.1. Classification (GTDB taxonomy): domain Bacteria; phylum Bacillota; class Clostridia; order Lachnospirales; family Lachnospiraceae; genus Eshraghiella. Next base: position 7,885 of record JBJEND010000101.1, read on the forward strand.
TTATATTTTTCATCCGAATACAACACATCTATAACCGTTGTGGCATTCTGCTCATCATTACTGCTTCCGCCTTCGGTTATTACTTCATTATGTTTAACATTGCATCCTGCCAAAGCTAAAACCAGACTTCCTCCCAAAAGTAGAATTCCTGCTTTTCTCATATACATCTCCTTACAGACATTTATTAAGTATTCCTATCATCTCATCCACATGTTCTTTGCCTGCAATAAGTGGCGGAATAAACCTGATAACATTAGCTCCGGCAGCAAACACTATACATCCCCCGCTTTGGAGCTTTGTAATAATATCTCCCACCGGTTTATTAAATTCCAGGCCCTGAATAAAGCCTATTCCTCTGTGGTCAATTATTTCCGCATGTCCCTTTGCCACCTCTTCAAGCCTCTCATACATATATTCTCCCACAGTTCTTACATTATCAAGTATATTGTATTTCTCAAAAAGGTCAAAAACCTTTGAAGCCGCCGCACATGCAAGAGGATTACCTCCGTATGTGGTTCCGTGGTCTCCCGCCACAAGCACATCGCATACCTTTTCCGATGCCATAAACGCTCCTATGGGCACACCGCATCCAAGAGCCTTGGCTGTTGTGACTACATCAGGCATTATTCCGAATCTCTGATAGGCATACATATATCCCGTTCTGCCCATTCCGCACTGGATTTCATCCAGAATAAGAAGAATATCATGCTCATCGCAGAGCTGCCTTACTCCCTTAAGAAATTCCTCAGTAGCAGGTCTGATACCACCTTCACCCTGAACCGTCTCCATGATTATGGCAGCGGTTCTGTCATTGATAAGAGCCTTAACACTGTCTAAATTATTATATTCTGCAAATTTCACTCCCGGCATTAAGGGTTCAAAATCTTCACGATAATGAGGATTGCCTGTTACGGAAAGAGAGCCTATTGTCCTGCCGTGGAATGAATGTTCCATGGCGATTATCTCATAATTCTGTGTTTTTTTGGTGACATTGGCATATTTTTTGGCAATTTTTAATGCCCCCTCCACTGCTTCTGCACCGCTGTTGGTAAAAAATACTTTTTTCATTCCCGATGCCTTCACCATTTTGGCACTGGCAGCGGCTGCGGGCTCATTATAAAAATAATTGGAGGTATGGACCAGCTTATCCACCTGTGTCTTTACTGCATCATTATATTCAGTATTACCATATCCCAGGGCAAAAACGGCAATTCCGGAACCAAAATCCAGATACTTCTTACCCTCTGTATCATATAAATACATTCCCTCACCTTTTTCCAGGGCAATCTGATATCTGTTGTATGTATGTATCACATTAGTTTCTACATCACTGATAATTTTATCTGTTCTGGTCATAAAATCTCTCCGCTCCTTTATTGATAATCGCAGTTCCGATACCTTTATTGGTGAATATCTCCAGCAACAGGCAGTGTGGTATTCTGCCATCCATAATATGAACTCTGGATACTCCCTCTCTGATTGCGTCAATACAGTTATTGAGCTTAGGAAGCATTCCGCCTCCGATATATCCCTCATTAATAAGGGCATCTGCCTCTTCCAAATCCAGTTCTGAAATTAACGTATCAGGATTATCCTTGTCCTTATATACGCCTTCTATATCAGTAAGAAAAGCCAGTTTTTCCGCATTTACAGCCTTGGCAATGGCGCATGCAGCATCATCCGCGTTGATATTGTAGGTATTAAAATTATCATCCACACCTACAGGACATATTACAGGCAGAAAATCATTTTCCAGAAGAGTATGGATAATCTTTGCATCCACTTCTTTGATATCGCCTACATATCCTATGTCCTGGCCGTTTGACAGTTTTTTGTTAACCTTCAGCATGGCACCGTCCTTGCCGCTTATGCCAACTGCCTTCACACCCAGTTCCTGTATAAGATTAACAAGACTTTTATTGACTTTGTTAAGAACCATTTCTGCAATTTCCATTGTGGGTTCATCTGTCACGCGCAGTCCGTTGACAAAATTGGTCTCCATGCCCACTTTATCCACCCAACGGCTTATTTCCTTACCGCCTCCGTGTACTATAATAGGCTTAAAACCTACCAGCTTAAGAAGCACAACATCTTCAATAACACTTTTTTTCAGTTCTTCATCAACCATTGCGCTTCCGCCATATTTTACTACAATTATTTTTCGGTTAAATTTCTGAATATAAGGAAGGGCCTCTATAAGAACCCTGGCCTTTGCCATCTCATTATCTAAATTAATCATTCCTGTATTATCTCCGTTTCTTATGATCTGTAATCAGCATTGATATTAACATATTCATGGGTAAGGTCACAGCCGTATGCCGTTGCTTTGGCACTGCCCTGTTTACAGTCACATACTGCTGTTACATGTTCCGCAGAAAGAATCTGTGTAGCTTTTTCCTCACTGTAATCAGTTGCTCTGCCGTTTTCAACAATTTTCAGTCTGCCGTTAACGCTTTCAAAATATATATCCACTAAGTCGGGGTCAAATTCGGCTCCCGAATATCCCATTGCACACAGAATTCTGCCCCAGTTGGCATCATGTCCGTAAATTGCAGCTTTGGTAAGGCTGGAGGTAACAACTGATTTTGCCATTACCCTGGCATCTTTCACAGTAAGTGTATTTTCAACTTTTACTTCAAAAAGACAGGTACATCCTTCTCCGTCCCCTGCAATCATCCTTGCAAGTTCTTCATTAACATAGAGGAGGGCTTCATAAAATTTCTTATATTCCTCATCTTCACTGTTAATCTCTTTATTGCAGGCCTTTCCGTTGGCAAGAAGAAGGACAGTATCATTAGTTGAGGTATCTCCATCCACGGAAATCATGTTAAAGGTATCTTCAATACTGCTGCTTAAAGCTTTCTGAAGGAGTTCTTTGCTGATTGCACAGTCCGTTGTAATGAAACAAAGCATTGTGCACATATTAGGATGTATCATTCCCGAGCCCTTACACATTCCTCCGATTGTAACCGTTGTCCCTGCAATTTCCACCTGTACCGCCACCTGTTTGGACCTTGTATCCGTAGTCATAATAGCTTCCGCTGCCAATGTTCCGTGTGCATCATCAGCTTTCATATCCTTTGGCAGTGCTTCTATACCTTTTAAAATAACATCCATGGGAAGCTGTTTTCCGATTACTCCTGTTGATGCCACTAAAACAGCATCCCCCGGAATATTTAACTCCTTACCCACGGCCTGTGACATATCCTTGCAGTATCCGTATCCTTCTTCACCTGTACAGGCATTAGCCACACCGCTGTTAACTACAACAGCCTGAACGTATTCTGATTCATGGACAAGCTTATAATCCCATTTAACGGGAGCTGCCTTTACTTTATTGGTGGTAAAGGTTCCCGCTGCCTTGCAGGGTACTTCGCTGTATATAAGCGCCATATCTTTTTTAGTATTATTTTTAATTCCGGCATTAAGTCCGTTTGCCATAAAACCTTTTGCTGCGGTAACACCGCCTGTAATTCCTTTTGTCATATTCCTGCCTCCTATGCTGCTTATATGTCTTCACTGTATGTTACGGAAATACCGGCGCCATCATAAGTCCGGTTCTTTCATCCAGTCCAAACATCAGATTCATATTCTGAACCGCCTGGCCTGCCGCACCCTTGGTAATATTATCAAGGGCTCCCATCATAACTACTCTGCCGGTTCTCTCATCCAGTTTGAAATTAATATCAACGAAATTGCTTCCTTCAACCCATCGGGTTTCCGGACATACACCCTTATCAAGAAGCCGGATAAAATATTCATCTGCATAATATTTTTCATATGCAGCCCTTACATCTTCATATGTAACGTCCTTAGCAAGGTTGGCATACGCAGTTACAAGGATTCCCCTGTTCATGGGAACAAGATGGGGAGTGAAAATTATTCTGACATCCTTGCCACAGGCATAACCAAGCTGTTCCTCAATCTCCGGTGTGTGGCGGTGGGTAAGAACACCGTATGCCTTAATATTTTCATTGACCTCACAATAAAGATTTGCCACCTTGGCTCCTCTTCCTGCCCCCGAGGTTCCTGACTTGGCATCAATAATCAGGGTATTGGGATCTATAATTCCCTCTTTAACCAGAGGATATGCTGACAGTATGGAGCATGTGGTGTAGCATCCCGGATTGGCAAGCAGTCTTGTATTCTTAATATCTTCCCTGTTAATCTCACAAAGGCCGTATACAGCCTCTTTAATGAGTTCCGGGCTCATATGCCTGATTTTGTACCACTCCTCATAAATATTTACGTCTTTAATTCTGTAATCCGCACTTAAATCAATTATTTTTGTTTTGTCCAGAATATTCCTATTCAATACAGAGGCACAGTAGCCCTGGGGAGTAGCCGTAAAAATAACATCAGCTTCCCCGGCAAGCTCATCCAGATTATCCTCCATACATTCTGCATCAACAAGCTTAAACATATTGGGGTATACATCCGCATACTTCTGATTTACATAACTTTTGGAACCGTACCAGACTATCTGTGCTTCAGGATGTCCCAGTAAAATTCTTACCAGTTCATTACCGGCATATCCCGTGGCTCCGATTATTCCTACCTTAATCATATTATCACCTTCCAAAATTACTCTGTTTTGATATTAGTACCTTAAAACTTTCATGTCAAGTTTTATTATTGAATTATTATACATTTGTGTTGCATATTATGCAAGTTTTATTTTATTTTTATACATTTTTCTAAATTCTTATTGCATAAATAAAACATTTGTTGTATATTAAACAGGAAATAATTATCAGGAGGCATTCATATGAAGGAAAAAGTTATTCTTGCATATTCCGGTGGACTTGATACCACTGCCATTATTCCATGGTTAAAAGAAAATTTTGATTACGAGGTTATCTGTGTTTGTGCGGACTGCGGACAGGGAGAGGAATTGGACGGTCTTGAAGAAAGAGCCCTTTCCTGCGGAGCATCCAAATTATACATTGAAGATTTAACAGATGAATTCTGCGACGAATACATCGTTCCGTGTGTGCAGGCACATGCTGTATACGAAAACAAATATCTTCTCGGCACATCAATGGCAAGACCTGTTATTGCAAAGCGTCTTGTGGAAATTGCCCGTAAAGAAGGTGCTACTGCCATTTGTCACGGTGCAACAGGAAAAGGCAACGACCAGATTCGTTTTGAGTTAACTATCAAAGCCCTTGCTCCTGATATTAAAATCATTGCCGCATGGAGAAATGAAAAATGGACAATGAATTCCCGTGAAGAGGAAATTGAATACTGCAGACAGCACGGAATAAATCTTCCGTTTTCAGCAGATACAAGCTACAGCCGTGACCGTAACCTCTGGCATATAAGCCACGAAGGTCTTGAACTTGAAGACCCGGCCAACGAACCTAACTTCAAGCATCTGCTTGTGCTGGGTACAACACCTGAAGAGGCTCCGGAT
>JBJEND010000102.1:0-2659 GCA_051880015.1 Butyrivibrio sp.
CATCTTACCGATCTGGTAAGCAATATTGATAAGAAAAATATCCTGCTTATTCTTCTCGCCAAAGAATACCGGGCTGTAATATTTACTGATACCCTCTACAATCTGGAAATCTTTCTCACTGACTTTTTCTTTGAAAGCATCATCTAAAAGCTCTACGATCCAGTTTCTTTTCCTGTTTTTCTTGCTCATCCTGTTTACCTCCTGTAAATCCTGTGTCTCATTGTGTTTCTACAGAGTAATTACCAGAATAAGATAGATAATTTAGACAAAAACATTTATTTCTCCTCACCAAACTCCTCAGTCTCTATGAAAAAACTGCATCAAATCCGCTCAAATCAGCACTACCACGCCCATTTCTGCTTTTTTCTTTTCTTTCCTGAACAACTTTTCTTAAAAATGTTTTTCTTCTATATCAGAATACTTTTCTTTTTATAAATCTTCCAGACAATCTTTCAAGTGTAATGCACACTCTGGATGTCCCTCAAAAAATTCATATAATTCATTAAGAGAGCTATTATCTGCATCTTCATTTCCTGTGTTATTTCCTGTGTTCTGACCTACATTTATTTCTCTTACAAGTTCCATCACATCCAGACTGGAAAACAGATTTCTCCTATCCTTGTCTACCTTTGCAACTTTCAATTTTCCCTTTCGGATATATCGTTTTACGGTACTAAGTGAAACCTCCATATATGCCGCAACATCATATTTATCCCAGTATTCTGTGTATTTCTCAATCAGATCATCCAGCTCACTATCATTTTCGGAAAAATATAATAAATTGCCTACTTCTGTATTCATCAAACCTACCTCCTGCATTGCCAGTTTCATATACAGCTTTTCCATTTCCCGGCTTTTAAAATACTGTATCATTTTCTTTTTTGCCCCATATATCATAGGCTTTTTTCTCCTGATAATACATTTCTTTAAGCTAAGAGCCTCTATCCATGTTCTCTTTTTCCCCGGCTTCCCATATTTTTTTCTATAAGCTGTCAGCTCTCCACGCCGGATATAATTCCACACTGTTCTCTCAGTAACATCTAAAGCCTTAGCCGCTTCACTTACAGAAAAAAATCTCCTCACGTTCACCCCTCCGTAAATTCTGCTGAATACCTGAGAGCTTTTCTAAACACCTCAAACTCAAAGAGTACATTTATAACTACATCATACGTTTTCACACCATGCACACACTCTCCCGGACTTAACTCATGTATCTGAGCTGTTGCCTTTTCAGAAAAGATTTTGCATTTTTCTTCCCTGGCAACCTTTAGCATTTTACATATATACACCAGCAAAAATATATTTCTCAATATTTTTACATTATGTGAGCTTCTAACTGCCGGATCAGGAGCTTTCAGAAAGAGAAAATAATCCACTGCTTCTGTATATTCTGGAGAAACCTCTCTCTCGATTCCCGGAAATTGTATTATTTTTCCCATACTATTCCCCATTCTTTCTGAGGCGGTTGTACATAACCGCCTCAATTATCAATTATGGCATATTTTCTACTGCTTTCATAAGTTTTCTAACCATTTCATCCACAATTGCATCCACATCCATATTATCATTTATACCTCCGTAGTTATTAATGATAATAGGTGGTATATTATAGGATGATTGCTTTACCTCCTGCTTTGTTAATAATATATCTCTATTATGAGATAAATTAGAGATATTAGATTCCTGAATTTCTTTATTATCCAGTGATCTACTTACCATTTTCACTCCCCTTGTGGAGCGTTTATACTGGTTATCCTCATTTTTAGAGAGAATCATTTCAGTATCAGTGGTCATAATAGGATAATTACCAGAAGATGATTGTTTAGCACCAGATACACGGGGGACATTTGTAACAATGCTTTCCTCCGCATTTGTCACACTATTTACAGCGTTGACAATAGAATTTACCGCACTGTTTATAGCACTTATGATACTTTCCATATATGAGCTGAAATCTCCTGACATAGAAGATAAAATATCACTGATACCTCCAGCATGAGAAGATATACCACTATGAGCTGTTGATAAAACACTTAACACTTCATCCCATCCTGATGTAGTAGTTGATATAATACTACTTAAATCAGTTGTAAATGACGTAAGCATACTTGTGAAATCACTTTGCATACTCGTCATTTCCTGAGTTGTTTGCGTTTTTGCTTGTTTGAAAGCATTTGTAATATTTTCCCATCCAGTAATAGCAGAAGTTTGGAAATCTTTAAACTCTGTACTCATATCATATAATACAGTCTTAATAGAATCCCATACAGAACTTGCTATAGTCTGGATATCTGTAAAAGTTTTGGAAAAGGATGTGTTCAAGTCTGTAAGAGCTGTTGATACTGTAGTATTTGTACCTGTAAGCTCCTGAGATCCTGTACTGTATGCTGTGGAAATACTTTCCCATGCACTCTCTGCTTGAGTTGCTATTTCATTCATAAGTTCAAAAGCTGGCTTATACGCCTGCACGTTTTCTTCAGCCGTTATGACTGATATACCAACATCCGAAGATCCGTTTGAGAAATAATCATTGATACCATCCCATACAGTAGAAACAGTACGATAAATCTGACTCAATTTTTCTTTTATAAATTCCCTAACCTTATCTGTTACATCACCCAGACCAGACAAAAGATTATCTTCAGAATACTGAAACTCC
>JBJEND010000103.1:0-2650 GCA_051880015.1 Butyrivibrio sp.
CTCCACCGGACGTTATCCGGCATCCTGCCCTATGAAGCCCGGACTTTCCTCACCCCCCACATATGGGGCCGCGATCATTTGGCTTACTGAAAAATATTAACTTTATAATACATTAAATTATACATCAAAGCAACTTCCGCCTACAAATTCCCTGACAATGGAATTAATGGGAATAACATCTGATGTAACACCCAGAAAATAGTCCAGAAATTTAAGAAGCCTTTTTGCCTCCAGATATTCCGGTTCCTCAGGCTTTATATTGAACAATAGCGGCTCCGCATACTGTTTAAGCACCGCCAGTTCGTAAATGGATGCAGAATTGAAGATAACATCCGCTTCCTCCTGAAAAGGAAAAATATTTTCCTCCTCTCCTCTTCTTACAGAGGGCCACATAGCAATTGTTTTTCCGGCTTCCGTACCTCTGGTCCTGGCATCCCTTACCATTCTCCTTAAAAGTCTGGTATCGGTGGTAGGGATTCTGTTATGTTCATCCACATTAAGCTGGGTTAATGCACTAAGGTAAATTTTAAATTTACTTTCCTTTGGAAGGGAATAGGAAAGTTTGTCGTTGAGTCCGTGTATGCCCTCTATTACAAGCACCTCATTCTCTCCCAGAGTCATGTACTTTCCTTTGTATTCTCTTTTACCTGTTTTAAAATTAAATGACGGAATTTCTACGGTCTTATGCTCAAGCAAATCCGTCATGTCTCTGTTAAAGCCTTCCACATCCAAAGCTTCCAGACATTCAAAATTATAGTTTCCGTTCTCATCCTTAGGTGTAAGATGTCTGTCCAAAAAATAATTGTCCAGAGAAATCTGGTGGGGAACAAGGCCGTGAGCCCGAAGCTGTATAGCCAGTCTGAATGATGTTGTGGTTTTACCTGAGGATGAAGGTCCGGCAATCATAATAAATTTCTTGTCCCGGTCTTTGGCAATAACTGATGCAATCTCAGCTAATTTTTTCTCCTGCAGTGCTTCCTGAACCAAAATCAGTTCATTAATATCACCCCCGGAGATTACGTTATTCAGTTCTCCTACCGTACCCACACCAAGCATCTCTCCCCATTCCGAGGTTTCCTTTAAAACCTTAAACAGCTTATTCTGCGGTCTGAAGGGTGGCAGCACATTTGGAGACTCTTTTTCCGGGAACTGAATTACAAAGCCCTCATCATATAAATAAAGCTTATAATACCTGATATAACCCGTAGAAGGAACCATATATCCGTAATAATAATCTTCAAATCCGTCAAGGGAATATAAATTCACATATGAACTGCGGCGGTATCTGAAGAGCTCCACCTTATCCATCATGCCATGCCTGCGGAAACGCTCTATTGCTTCCCCTGTGCTTACACTTCTTTTCACGATAGGGATATCTTCTTCCACCAGTTCTTTCATACGTTTTTCAACATTCTCAATGAATGTCTCATCAATTACCACATCACCCTTAATGCTGCAATAATATCCTTTGCTTAAAGAAAATTCCACTTTGACCTTCTCAATCTTTTCTCTGGGAACAGTATCATATATGGCCTTAAGCATTATTATAGTAGCACTTCTCTTGTAAGCCAAAGCACCGGCCGAATCTTTTGTGGTAATCCATTTTATGCTGCTGCCTGCAGGAACTTTTTTATGTAGCTCCAGTAATTTTCCGTTTACCTGGGCAAGCACAATATCTGCATCAAAGTCTTTTCTGCTTTCTTTTGCAAGCTCCAATAACAAAATATCTTCCATAATTCACCCCGTTTTATATAATTTTCTGAGGATTGTCAATATCCATTGAGCATATGACAACATCCCGCAGATTTTTATTGAGATAATCTTCCATAATCTCAATAAATATATGTTCTATACCGTAATGCCCTGCATCTATAATCTGTAAGCCCTCTGAAACGCTGTCTATACCATAATGATATGATATATCTCCCGTAATCAGTACCTGTGCACCAAGACTCAGTGCCGCAGGTATCTCATCCTTACCGGAACCGGGGCAAATGGCTGCTTTTGAAACAGTCATATTTTCATCACCGTAAAGGGATACTGCCTTAAGTCCAAACCTTTCTTTAACCAGTTCACACAATTTTCTTACCGTCATTGGTGCAGTCAGTTCACCAACCCTTCCGATTCCTTCTCCGTCTTTAACTTCCTCAAGAACTACACAATTCTTAAGATTAATCAGGTCGGCTGCTTTTTCTGCCATACCACCCGCAGTATCAAAATTGGTGTGCATACAGTAACAGTTAATATGATTTTCAATGAGCTTCATCACTCTTCTTCCGGTAAAGCTGTCATCATTAATCTGTCTGACACCGGAAAAAATAAGCGGATGGTGAGCTATAATCATATCACAGTTATTGTTTAAGGCGTATTCCACTGCCTTGTCATCCGCATCAACAGTAATAAGAATCCGTTTGATTTCATTATCCCTGTGTCCTACAATCATTCCCGTATTATCCCAGTCGCAGGCAAACTTAGGAGGGCAAAATTTCTCCAGTATATCCGCTATATCTTTAGCTTTCATATTGATTCAAAGCCTTTCTGATTAATATCAACTCCTGATTAAGTTCTTCCCCACGCACGCCGCCTGCGCCATTATCCCTTAATCTGCTTAAAATGGACAGTTTTTTTACCTCTTCCTTACAAAGAAATT
>JBJEND010000104.1:0-2648 GCA_051880015.1 Butyrivibrio sp.
AAGATTTCATTCTTCTAATCATAACTTCAATGATACAGAAATTTTAATCAGAAAACAGGGAGTCACCGCAAAGGGAATCAGCATCGGCAATAATTGCTGGATAGGTGCAGGGGTTGTATTTTGTGATGGAGTATCAATCGGGGACGGATGCGTAATAGGAGCTAATTCTGTGGTTACTAAAGAATTCCCTGAAAATTGTATTCTCGCAGGCTCTCCTGCAAGAATTATCGGAATGAGAGAACATAATGAAAATAAGATTTGACAGAATATTTTTATTAAAATTCTTAATAGTTGTTTTAACAATAAATTATATGGTTATAACCATTATTTTCAAAGACATGATATTGTTAAAATATTTGAGGGATATAGTCCTGATATTGACAATCCTTATATGTCTTTCCAACAAAGAATTTATGTTTACCAGAAAGTCACTGGTCTTTGTTGTTATTTTAATGTTTTTTGTAATAGCCATGTTTAGGGCGGACAGTTTGTCCATGGGTGTAGCGTGCTTAAGAAGATATATATTCCCTTTGGGTGTGCTTTTTGCTGTTACCAGGATGGAATCATTGAAAAAAGAGGTTAATTATAAAAGTTTTCTGAAATTCATACTGATTTTCTTTGCAATTATAAGTATTTGGGGTGTTTTTCAGGCATGGGTACTTGGGGATGAATTCCTGATGAAGTTGGGTTATCCTACAATGTATTTAAATCAATATAAGAGAGTAATGCTGAAATATTCCTTTTATTTTGGTGGGTTAGGAATACAAAGAGTTGTTTCTACAATAAGCAATTCTAATATATGTGGATTGATTTTAGGAAGCTCGTTGCTGTTTTTAATAAGCTGCTACCCATATATTCCGGTTTCAAGAAAATTTAAAAATATTTTTCTGATTGCAATAGGTGTGGGATATTTATTGACTTTTTCCCGTTCAAATTTATTGGCTCTGGTTTTTGTTGCACTGTTTATTGCTTTTAAATATATACCATACAAAAAACAGATGATACTGGTACTAATGGGAGTGATAAGTGCAGGAGTTATACTTTTTGCGGTGCAGGGAAGTGACGGATTGGTTTACAAATTGTTAGAGTGGATTAAGTCATCGCTTAACTTAACAGATACATCCGTTGCAGGACGTTCTGATATATGGTCTGAAGCGTTACAGACTATTATTCAGAATCCATTAGGATTAGGATTTGGTCATGTTGGCAGCATAGCAATAGAAGCAGGGGCAAAGTATTATGTTTCCTGTGAAAATTCATATCTTGCAATGGCAATTGATTTTGGTATAGCAGGAGCATTACTTTACATCGGCTTTATGGTCTATCTGATAAATGACTTTAGAAAGAAGGCCAAAATATACAAAAAAAATGGGGATATATTCAGATACAGAATAAGTAAAGGCGGACAATCTGTTATAATATATCTGATGATTGTAATGTTTTTCTCAAATCATATATATGATATGGAGGCTGTTGCCATAATTTATGCTTATGTCGGAATCGCATTTATTTTAACAAGGCATACCGGCAGATTGTATGAAACACAAAGTGACAGCGGTTGCATTAATAATAACGGAGGACAGGATGAAAACAATAGCATTTTATTTGCCGCAATTTCACTCAATACCGGAAAATGATGAATGGTGGGGAAAGGGCTTTACCGAATGGAGTAATGTTCGGGCTTCAAAACCGCAGTTTAAGGGACATATACAGCCGGAAATACCATATAACAATAATTATTACAATCTGTTAGATCCGGAAACACAGGTAAATCAGGCTGAACTGGCTAAAGAATACGGATTGAGCGGCTTTTGTTATTATCATTACTGGTTTGAAGGTAAATTACTGCTTGAAAAACCAATGGAAAATATGCTGCAAAATAAACAGGTGGATATTCCGTTCTGCATATGCTGGGCCAATGAAACCTGGGCCAGAACCTGGGACGGCAAGGAGCAGGATATATTAATAAAACAAAACTATAATGAAGATGAAGAAGGGTGGAAAAGGCATTTTGATTATCTTCTGCCTTTTTTTAAAGATTCAAGGTATATCAAACATGATGGCAGGCCAATGATATTGTTATACAAACCGCAGCTTATTCTTAATTGTAAAGAGATGCTGTCATTTTGGCGAAAATTAGCAAAGAAGGAAGGCTTTCCGGATTTATATATTGGATATCAGCATCATTCGGCATTTGACTCTGACATGGAATCATATGGATTTGATTTTGGCATAGAGTTTGAGCCGTTTTATACGGTTCGTGAGTTAAAAAAGAATACAGCCGGAGCATTACGAAAATGCGGATATGCTATTAAACATCCTAAGTGGATTTATCGTAAGTTCAGGCAGAAGTTTTTAAAAAAGCCAACAATATATGATTATGATGAAATATGGAAAAGAATTTTGAACAGGAAACCGGCAGCAGAAAACATAATGCCTGGAGCCTTTACTTCTTGGGATAATACACCGAGAAGAGGAAATCAGTCAAATGTTTTTTTGGGCGCTTCCCCACAAAAGTTTGCAAAGTATTTTCAACAGCAGGTTAAACATGCCAAAGAGGTGTATGGAGCAGAGTATCTGTTTATTAATGCGTGGAATGAGTGGGCTGAGGGTGCCCATTTGGAACCGGATACTTATAATGGATTTGG
>JBJEND010000105.1:0-2645 GCA_051880015.1 Butyrivibrio sp.
ATTCCTCTCTTTCATGTTTTTTAACATACGTCTATTTTACTAAATTGTAATTTAACGCGCCGAGGAAAAAGGAAGCACGAACGAAGTGAGTAATTATTGCACAGGCCCACGGAAACGAAGAAAAAGCATCCCCTTAGCCACCCCCCGAGGGCCAGAAACGGGAAATTTATTACCCAGGCCCACGGAAACGAAGAAAAGCATCCCATCAGCCCCCCCCGAGGGCCAGTAGCGTGAAATTAACTACCCAGGCCCACGGAAACGAAGAAAAGCATCCCATCAGCCACCCCCCGAGGGCCAGAAACGGGAAATTTACTGCCCAGGCCCACGGAAACGAAGAAAAGCATCCCCTTAGCCACCCCCCGAGGGCCAGAAACGAGAAATTTACTGCCCAGGCCCACGGAGTCCAAGATTCTAATATAGGGCATAATTATCCCGGTTAGAATTTCAGTAACATAACCGGTTCTTATCGGAAAGAAAGGCAGTATGAATTTAAAAACATACGGAAAGGGGTACCACTAGATGATATAAACAAAAAAGTTTATGTAGTGACGATACAGTATCAGGGATAGAACATATAAGGCAGGCAATAACTGCACATGAAAAAGGCCCAGTCAATAAGACCGGGCCTTAACTGTATGCAGCTCCCCGAGTAGGGCTCGAACCTACAACACCACGGTTAACAGCCGTGTGCTCTACCATTGAGCTATCAGGGAATCTCTCAACAGCGTTAATAATACCATATTAAATCAATAAATGCAACACTCAATATAAAATATTTTGTGATTTTTACGGGATAAGGCATCAGCGGTTAAGATATGCCCTGGTTTCCCTGATTTCCCTTGGGACATCAAAGCCCTTGGCAGTCAGTGCTTTGCTTAATAAATCAAAATGCTTTTGCTGGGCGGCACGCTGGCGCTCGTAGGCTTCTATCACATCTGTGTATGCAGGATTAAGTTTAAGGCTGTCCCGGATTTTGGCATTGAAAGGACAGTATTTGCCCATTAACATTCTGGAAACCCTGTTAAGCTTGGCAATTCCACCGGATTCATACATAATCCACTGTTCATAATCCTTTGCAAATACCTCCGGATAATTATTACGGCAGTTTACAAGGGAACTTTTAACCTTTTCCTTGGCAGTGTCAGTAAGGTCCCGGTTTTTCTTGTAGAACTGGAGATAATCATAATATTCTGAAGTAAGGGAACGCTCGGAAAGATTGTTCCAGTAACTTCCCTGTATTCTTTTGCAAAGCTCCCAACGGTACTTTCCGCATATGTTAAGAAGCACGGATTCCGTTTCTGCGGCACAGAAAACAGGCAGCATAAAACGGGCAGAGGAATTGCGGTGCCTTCCCTCTATTTCCTGCCACATGGCGCCCCCTGTTCCTATGCAGGGCATTAAAATAATGTCCGGCAGAACCTCAGTGTATATATATTCCTTGGACAGTCCGATGGATTCGTTGGAATATACAATAGAGCGGAAAAACAGGGAAAAATCTATATTGCGGGCATAATTAACCGCATTGATAACAGCCTCTCCGGAGAGAAAACACTTGTCCAGCGGCTTATAAATATTTTCTTCGATAAGAATAGGCACAAAAGAACTTATCCGCCCGCAGGTGATTCGGTGAGTCTGGGCGAACATATTGGATATCTCAAATTTAAGCTTCATATCCGTATCGGACAGCGCCTCGCTCTCCGTTACTTTAAGCTTTCCGTTGCGGGACTGCTCTCTTATATATTCTTCATAGGTCTGATCAAAACCATTTTTGGAAGGCTGTTTTTCCTCCCATACAATGTGCTTGAGCCAGTTGTATATTGTATAGACATGACTGTTATTACATTCTTCCTCAATATTCTGGACCAGCTTGTATAATATGAGCTTATTGTGGCTGCCAAGTAACTCCTCATCAAGATATCCGAAATGGAGAAACATCTTAATATATGCAGGAATGTTGTCATCATCCAGGGAAGCCATAAAAACACTATAGTACAGTTCATAGAAGCCGTCTGTTATTTCTTTGCGGATGCGGCGAACAGATTCATCCTGGGACAATTTATCCGGAAGCCTTTTGAAACGCACCATAAGGGAGAAAAAATCATCTGCATCATCAGAGGACATCCTGCTGTATGTAAGAATTTTGCGCAGGGAACCCTGAAGATGCCTGTTCACATCCTCTGCAATGAGAGCTTCCTCCTCCGGAGAAAGAATGGTTTCAGGTATCTGCGGCTGCGGCTCTTCCTTTACAACAGGAGGAACATAGTCCATATTAATGCCGAGAAAATCTGACATCTCAAGACAGGCATCATTCACCATGGTGGCAAATCTGGCAGATTCTATGAGGAAAGCAGTGGCGACACCGGAATTTTGGGAATAAAATTTAACCACCATATCCTCCGGCATTCCGAAAATACCATTATATTTATCCAGTTCCCATTTTTCTATCCTGTTGGAAAGGGTAAATGAAGAATTTTTCTTGCGGCATTTAACAATTAATGTAAGGTAGTTGCGTATCATATCCATAATGTGATGAATACGGTTAAGGACAAGGCTGCCCGTATTATCCATCCCGGAAATTTCGGAGATGTTTTTTATTGAAAATGCATCCAGTGTTGTATCCGTATCGGCCACATAATTGTACATGG
>JBJEND010000106.1:0-2629 GCA_051880015.1 Butyrivibrio sp.
AGGTTAATATCAAAGATTTGGAAATTATACAGGAGGCTCGTGAAACCGAGAAAATTCGTCAGAAATCCTCATCCATCGGTCAGCTTAAAATGAATAAAACTGCCGGAATTTCTGCCGAAATCAACCTTATAGGCAAAACTGCCGACGAAGCAATAACAGAACTGGATAAATATCTGGATGATGCTTTCCTGTCACATTTATCACCTGTAAGAATAGTACACGGTAAAGGCTCCGGTGTTCTTCGCAATGCAGTACACAATTATCTGAAACGGCAGAAGCACGTTAAATCTTTCCGGCTCGGTTCCTTTGGTGAAGGAGATTACGGAGTTACCATAGTAGAATTTAAGGAATAGGAGGTTCCCATGTTAGATAAACAGAAAATCCTCATAGTTGATGATGATGAAAATATTGCGGAATTAATTTCTCTTTATCTTATTAAGGAGTGTTTTGAGACTAAAATGGTACACGATGGTGAGGCCGCCATTAAGGCATTTCAGGAATTTAATCCTGACCTTATCCTGTTGGACCTTATGCTTCCCGGAATAGACGGGTATCAGGTCTGCCGTGAAATCCGCAAAGACAGTAATGTACCCATTATAATGCTTTCTGCCAAGGGAGAAATATTTGATAAGGTACTGGGGCTTGAGCTGGGAGCCGATGACTACATGATTAAGCCCTTTGATTCCAAGGAACTTGTGGCAAGGGTTAAAGCCGTTCTGCGCAGATATTCAGTTCCTGTCAAAGAAACTCCCGAGCCTTCCAGGACCGGTGAATATGTGGAATATCCGGATTTAATTATCAATCTTAGTAATTATTCCGTTACCTACATGGGCAAATCCGTAGAAATGCCCCCTAAAGAGCTGGAGCTTTTATTCTTTCTTGCCTCATCTCCCAATCAGGTATTTACAAGAGAACAGCTTCTGGACCACATATGGGGATATGAATATATAGGGGATACCCGTACTGTAGATGTACACATTAAAAGAATCCGGGAGAAAATTCATGACCATGACAAATGGAGTCTTGGTACCGTATGGGGCATCGGATACAAATTTGAAACCAAAAGATAGGTGTTTATATGAAAAATAAGGTAATATATAAATTTATAGCAGGATTTGTTCTTGCGACGCTTTTAAGCTTTATACTTACCTCTTTTATTACCTCACAGCTTACCTACAGGTACAGCCTTAATGAAGAAGAGAAAAATTTATATGAGGAAGCCAGTTATCTGTCCACCGTATATGGTTCAAGTTACTATTCCGGAAGTGTAAGCATCTCCGAGTTAAACCTGCTGTTCGGTTCCATAGACACCATATCAGACTGCAACATAATTATGCTGGACATTGACGGTACAATTATATTGGATACGGGAGGGGCCCATACCGGCGAAGTAATTGATTTTGACCCCACTGATGCAGGAAGTCTGAACCGTTTCACCGACGATTTCTATGGACTTTTTAGTAATAATCACCTTACGGTTTTCTACCCTATAACCCATGCTTTCCGCACAAGCGGATATATAGTTATCAGTAAGCCCATTTCACTGATTAAGAAAGATTCTGACTCAGTTTTTAACTATAATTACATAACCATGTTATTTGCTCTGGTTATTAACAGCATCTTTATTGTACTGTTTATACATGATATAGGAAAGCCTCTACGCAAAATTACTTCCCATACGGAGGCCTATGCCAAAGGAGATTTTTCTTCCAAAATCAATTTAAACCGCAGTGATGAAATAGGTGAGCTGGCAGATGCCCTGGACTATATGGGTTCGGAGATAAACAGTCTCAACGAATATCAGCGCAAATTTATTGCCAATGTTTCCCATGACTTCCGCTCTCCTCTTACATCCATTAAGGGTTATCTGGAAGCCATGCTTGACGGCACAATTCCACCGGAGATGCAGCAGAAATACCTGGGAATAGTTATTTCTGAAACGGAACGCCTTACAAAGCTTACCAACAATCTACTTGCTGTAAACAGCTATAACGGCAACGGCATGGTACTGGACATTTCTGATTTTGATATTGTGGGAATTATTAAACAGACTATCGAAACCTTTGAGGTGGTGTGTTCCAAAAAGAAGCTCAAATTCAAACTGGTTTTCTCCGATAAAAGCATGTATGTTACGGCAGATCAGTCTAAGATTCAGCAGGTTCTGTATAATCTTATAGACAATGCCATTAAATTCAGCAACAGCGATTCTTCTATTATTATTTCTGTATCCGAGAAGAATGATAAAATTCTTGTTTCCGTTAAAGATTTCGGCATTGGAATTCCTAAGGACAGCCTTCCGAAAATATGGGAACGCTTCTACAAATCGGATTTATCCCGTGGCAAGGACAAAAAGGGTACGGGGCTGGGGCTTGCCATTGTAAAGGATATTATCAATGCCCACAAAGAATATATTGACGTAGTCAGCACCGAAGGGGTAGGTACAGAGTTTACCTTTGCTCTTCCCAAATCCAAAAACCGGGATTAGATAAACATCTAATCCCAGTCAAAGGTACGGGGTCTGCCTTTCAGCTTAAGACCCATAAAATCATTTTGTCGGAGTGCTTCATACAGCACTATGGCAACTGAATTGGATAAATTCAGTGAACGGATATCTCCCCACATAGGGATT
>JBJEND010000107.1:0-2624 GCA_051880015.1 Butyrivibrio sp.
TGACTTTGTCTATTTTACTTATCGCAAAATCTATTGATTTATTAGTTCCTGCTTTATATGCCCCTATATTAATCAAATCCTCTGCTTCACTATAGGTTGCCATAACATTTTTCAGTTTTCCCGCCAGCTCCTTCTGATGTCTGTCAGTTATCTGACTCATACATCTGGAAATACTCTGAAGTACATCAATAGCAGGATAATGATTTTTATGGGCTATTTTTCTTGAAAGC
Source organism: Butyrivibrio sp. (assembly GCA_051880015.1). Classification (GTDB taxonomy): domain Bacteria; phylum Bacillota; class Clostridia; order Lachnospirales; family Lachnospiraceae; genus Eshraghiella. The sequence continues at coordinate 231 of JBJEND010000107.1, forward strand.
ATTATATGTCCGTCCAGAATACTTCTGGCTGTATCGGTTATGGGCTCATTAAAATCATCACCGTCCACAAGGACAGTGTAAAGTCCCGTAATGGAACCCTTCTCTGCATTACCTGCCCGTTCCAGAAGCTTTGGCATTTCACTGTACATACTTGGTGGATATCCCCTTGTAACCGGAGGCTCTCCTGTGGCAAGTCCGATTTCTCTCTGTGCCATAGAAAAACGAGTCAGGGAGTCCATCATAAGCAGGACATCCTTTCCCTGATCTCGAAAATATTCCGCTATCGCAGTTGCCGTTTTGGCGGCTTTATTACGGATAAGAGCCGGCTTATCGGAGGTAGCTACAACAACAACGCTTCTCTTCATACCTTCCTCGCCGAGGTCTCTTTCTATAAATTCTCTTACTTCCCTGCCTCGCTCACCTATTAAAGCTATTACATTAATATCTGCTTTGGTATTTCTGGCAAACATTCCCATAAGGGTACTTTTACCTACACCTGAGCCTGCGAAAATACCTATTCTCTGTCCCTTTCCTATTGTGAGCAGGCCGTCAACAGCCTTAACTCCAAGGGGCAGTATCTCGTCTATTATTTTACGTTTCATAGGATCCGGAGGAACCGCTTCCACAGGATACTCCTTAAACGAGCCTATACTCTCTCCGTCCACGGGATTTCCCAGACCGTCAACAGTCTTGCCCAAAAGCTCTTCGCTTACCCGGACACACAATGTCTGACTTGTATTCTCAACTATACATCCCGGGCCTATTCCGTCCACCGCTTCAAAGGGCATAAGTATGATTCTTTTGTCCTTAAAGCCTACAACTTCGGCATTTATGTATTTTCCCGGTTCGTCCTTAAGTAAAATATGACAAAGGTCATTAAGTCTGGCATCAGGACCGATTGATTCAATGGTAAGCCCCACTACTTTGGATACCTTGCCCATTTTCTTATAGTATGTTTTATTAATCAAATTCAGGTATTTTGAAGTATTCAACGAGTCTGCTCCTTAGCGGGAAAATTCAGTCATCCAGACAGCTTAACAGTCTGATATCGTTAATCAGATTTTCCAGCTGAATATCAAGACTGCAGTCAAATACTCCCGCATCTGTTTCTATAATGCACTGATTTCTCTTAAGTGCCCCATCCGTGCAGATGTCTATTTTAACATCTTTGGAAATTCCTTCATGCAAAAGCTGTCTGTTGGATGACAGATAGCTGTAATCCTCCTCAGAAACCTTTATCAGATATTCTTTACTGCTCTCTGTGTTACTTAACACATTGTTTATGAGGAAAAGAACCATATCCTTCTTGCCTTCGGCTATAGTTCCTGTTACTTTGGCAAATACCTGAAGGAGCGTTTCCACAAGCTGAGGTTCCAGTTCCGACTTCTTTCTGGCGTATTCCTCCTCCAGCTCCTTAACTCTGTGGGAATACTGTTCCTCCAGTTCTTTTCTGGCGGCTTCAATCCTTGCCTGTGTATCCTCTCTGGCGTCTGCCAGACCCTGTTCATATCCTGCGTCCCGGGCTTTGGATTTAATAAGTTCTGCCTCTGTTCTGGCCTGATTTATAATCTCTTCTTCCTGTATGCGCAGTTTATCAATATCCACACTCTCATTCCGGGAATCCTGTTCCGTGGAGGAACTGTCCTCAACCAGCTGTTCCACGGTGGCGGCATCCAGTCCGCATACAAATCCGTCCTCATCAGGAATTCTTTCTCCGTTATTTTCTTTAACAAGTCTTCTGTGCTGTTCTATAATCTCGTCTGCCATTTTGTTGGAATCAATCACAAGCCTGTCCTGATTACCCATGACAAAACTGTTGTATTTAATAAGATTAGACAATTATCTCGTCACCTCCGCCTCTGGAAATAACAATTTCAGAGGAATCCTCAAGCTTACGCACAATATTGACAATCTTCTGCTGTGCTTCTTCAACGTCCTTAAGACGTACAGGTCCCATAAATTCCATATCTTCCTTGATCATGGCTGCCAGACGTTTTGACAGGTTATTAAAGATAACATTCTGAACCTCTTCATTGGCATTCTTAAGCGCCACAGCCAGATCGTTATTATCCACATCCCTGAGGACACGCTGGATAGCACGGTCGTCCAGAGAAAGAATATCTTCGAATACGAACATCTTTCTTCGTATCTCGTCCGCCAGCTCCGGTTCTTCAATTTCAAGGGTCTCAAGAATATGTCTCTCAGTTCCCCTGTCAACTGCATTGAGTATCTGAACGATGGCATCCACGCCGCCGATAATGGTGTAGTCCTGATTAACAAGAGAAGCCAGCTTTCTTTCAAGAACCCGCTCCACCTCTTTAATAACATCCGGTGAAGTTCTGTCCATGGTAGCAATACGCTTGGCAACATCCGCCTGTTTTTCCGGAGGCAGTG
>JBJEND010000108.1:0-12941 GCA_051880015.1 Butyrivibrio sp.
TGGCTTTAGAAGAATATAAAGGAGTATTTATCTACGCTGAACAGGTAGATAATCAGGTGAGTTCAATCGCTTATGAATTACTTGGTAAGGCGAAGGATTTAGCAAAGGATTTAAATACTGACGTTACAGCAGTATTAGTTGGTGCAGATGTTAAGGGCCTCGCAGACAGCCTTGCAGTATATGGTGCAGACAGAGTTATCGTTGTGGATGATCCTGAATTAAAGGATTACAGAACAGAACCGTATGCACATGCACTTTCTTCTGTAATTAATGAATTTAAGCCTGAAATTATGCTTGTAGGTGCTACAGCAATCGGACGTGACCTTGGTCCCCGCGTATCTGCAAGAGTTGCAACAGGACTTACAGCAGACTGTACATTACTTGAAATCGGTGATTTCCCATTAGTAGCTTTACCAAATCAGGAACAGCTTCACAATCAGTTATTAATGACACGTCCTGCATTCGGTGGTAACACAATAGCTACAATCGCTTGTCCGTATAACAGACCTCAGATGGCAACTGTTCGTCCGGGCGTTATGCAGAAGATTGCTCCGATTGAAGGTGCAAAGGCTAATATTGTTGAGTTTAACCCGGGATTTACTCCGGACAACAAATATGTTGAGATTCTGGATATTGTTAAATCAGTAGTAGATACTGTGGATATTTCAGAAGCTAAGATTCTTGTATCAGGCGGACGTGGAGTTGGAAGCGCAGAGAATTTCAAACTTCTTGATGACCTTGCAGAAGTACTTGGCGGAACAGTAAGCTGCTCAAGAGCAGTTGTAGATAACGGCTGGAAGCCTAAAGACCTTCAGGTAGGCCAGACAGGTAAAACAGTTCGTCCTAACGTATACTTTGCTATTGGTATTTCAGGAGCAATCCAGCATACAGCAGGTATGGAAGAGTCTGACATTATTATTGCTATTAATAAAGATGAATCAGCACCTATCTTTGATGTAGCTGATTATGGTATTGTAGGCGACTTGAACAAAATTGTTCCAATGCTTACAGCACAGTTAAAAGCAGAATTATCAAAATAATCTGAATAACATTGATATCGCAAGCGGATTATGCCCGCTTGCGGTATTTTTTGTAACCAGGAAAGAGAGGAAAATAATGAGCGGTTTTTTTGGCGTTACATCTACAGAAGATTGCGTATTTGATTTGTTCTTCGGGATAGATTATCATTCACATCTCGGAACCAGAAGAGGAGGAATGGTGGTTTACGGAGAAAACGGTTTTGACCGTGCTATTCACAATATTGAAAATGCACCATTTAGAACAAAATTCGATAAAGATGTCCAGAAAATGAAAGGATATTACGGTATAGGCTGTATATCAGATTATGAGCCGCAGCCCCTTATCGTCCGTTCACATCACGGCACATATGCCATTACTACAGTGTGTAAAATAAATAATGCTGAAGAACTTTCCAAAATGCTTTTTGAGAATGGCCATTCACATTTTCTTGAAATGAGCGGCGGTGATGTAAATCCTACCGAACTTATTGCATCCCTGATTAATCAGAAGGAAAATATTATTGACGGAATCAACTATGCTCTTGAACAGGTAGATGGTTCTGTTTCTATTCTGCTTATGAATCATGCCGGTATATATGCAGCAAGGGATAAATTCGGACGTACTCCGGTTGTGATTGGACATAAGGATGAGGCATACTGTGTATCCTTTGAGAATTTTGCATATAAGAATTTAGGTTACAGTGATTATAAAGAACTGGGACCGGGAGAAATTGCGGTTATCAATGAAAAAGGCTGTACCACACTGGTTAATCCGGGCAAGGATATGAAGATATGTACATTCCTTTGGGTATATTACGGATATCCTTCAAGTTCATATGAGGGTATGAGTGTTGAGCAGATGAGATACAACTGCGGTGCCAAAATGGCTCAAAGAGACAACGTTAAACCGGATATAGTTGCAGGTGTACCTGATTCCGGAACTGCCCATGCGGTAGGATACGCCAATGAGTCGGGAATACCTTTTTCAAGGCCTTTTATTAAGTATACGCCCACATGGCCACGCTCATTTATGCCTACAATGCAGAGCCAGAGAAATCTTATTGCCAAGATGAAGCTTTTAGCGGTAGATGATTTAATAAAGGATAAAAGCCTTCTTCTTATTGATGATTCTATTGTAAGAGGAACACAGCTTGGGGAAACAACTGAATTCCTGTATCAGAGCGGCGCTAAAGAGGTTCATATAAGACCTGCCTGCCCGCCCCTCCTGTATGGCTGTAAATATCTGAATTTTTCACGTTCCAATTCCGAAATGGATTTAATAACCAGAAGAGTGATTAAAAAGCTGGAGGGGGACAATGTTACGGATGAAGTGCTTCAGAAGTATGCCGACCCGGAAAGCAGTGAATATGAAACAATGGTTGAGGAAATCAGAAAAGAATTGAATTTTACCTCATTAAGATTTAACCGTCTTGACGATATGCTGGACTCAGTTGGAATAGATAAATCCAAACTTTGTACTTATTGCTGGGACGGAAGAGAATAAAAAAATCCTCCGAAAACTGTTAAAGCTTTCGGAGGATTAATTTTATGCCTTCAAACAGGCTATTCGGAACGAAGTGCTATAACCGGGTCCTTCTTTGCGGCAATTCTGGACGGAATTAATCCGGCAACCAAAGTAAGTAATATACTGATAATAATCAATATAACAGCGCCGGCTAACGGAAGTGCAGATACATTGGATATTCCGGTAATAGCCTTGATAATAATATTAATAGGAATATTAAGCAACAGTGTTACTCCGATGCCTAAGGAGCCTGATACAAGTCCTATAATCATGGTTTCAGCATTAAATACACTGGATACATCATGCTTGGAAGCACCGATACTTCTTAATATACCGATTTCTTTCGTTCTTTCAAGAACTGAAGTGTATGTAATAATTGCAATCATTATAGAAGAAACAACCAGAGAAATTGATACAAAGGCAATCAATACATATGAAATTGTATCAATGATTGTACTTATAGAGGACATCATCAAACCGATATAGTCTGTATAAGTGATTACAAGGTTATCGTTACCTTCATCAGATGCCTTCTTATTGTAGTCATCAATTATATCCTTGATAGCATCCTTTGAAGCAAAGTCCTTTGCATATATGTTAATTCTTGCAGGAGTGCTTTCATCGGCATAACCCAGTTTAATAAGGTTATCCTTATAAGTTGTCTCGGAATTGCTCATTATCTGTGACTTAAACATATCTATAATCTGCTGTTCGGTCATCATTCCGAAATACATCTGGCTGGCCTGTTGCTGTTCCTCCGGAAGAGTGGCAATGTAGGCATACACATCTTCGATGGTAATGTTTTCTATCTCTGCATTGGCATCAGCAAATGGAAGACCTGTAAATACGTCTGTATCCGGGTCTGATTTCTGAGCTTTGACAACAGGAGATTTTTCAGTCTGTTCAATAACGTATTCTGTTAATGCTTTGGTATATCCTATTGAACCGGTAATGGATGTGGCAACTGCATCTTCATTAGGCTTAACAATACCGGAAATTTTAATTTCCGTTCCGTTCTCGATTAAATCCTTTACATAGTTTTCACTGGTGGATTTATCCTGCCATCTGCCGGATACTTCATCATATACATAGTAATCACTGGAAAGCACCAGTTTAAATGTAAGATTAAGTAACTCTTCATATGTATAGCTGGTTTCCTCTGTATCTATTTCAATACCCTGCATATAGCTGTTCATGATATTGTCCAGCTCCGAAGGGTCTTTTAATCCCAGGGCATAGAGAGTTACATCGGTTATTTCATAGTCTTCTGTGGTGACAAGGACAACTTCATTATAATTGGAAGGCCAGTGTCCGGCAATTACGTCATACTGGGAGTCAAGTAATTCCTGGTTATCAATCATCTGTACCCACATATTGGAATTGCTGTATGCTGACATCATGGAAGAGGAATTGTCCTCCATACTCATGCCCATCATATCTTCCATAAGTGTGCTGGGGTTCACCTTATTGATGCCATTTGCGGTATCAGAGGCGTAGATATTAATATCGATATCGTAACCATACTGAATATCTGTAACGTATTCATCTATATTGCAGTCCTGACTTTCGAAGAAGTGCTTAAGCTCTCCGAGACTGTTAGTCTTAATTCCGGCAAACATTGTATTAATCATTTCACCCATAATGGAATTGGTATATATTCTGCCGGGTTCATGTTCAACTTCTTCCTTGGACTGACCTAAAAAGTTCTGCATAAGACTGGTCATATCCATACCTTCATCTTCAATGGTGATGGGATAGGTGGAAATGGTGTCTTCCTGTACTTTATTAATATACTCCTGAAAACCGTTGGAAAGGGAGAGAATCAAAGCAATACCGATGATTCCTATACTTCCTGCAAAAGCAGTAAGAAAAGTTCTGCCTTTCTTGGTAAGAAGATTCTTAAAGCTGAGGGAAAGTGCAGTAAAGAAAGACATGGAAACTTTCTTGTTCTTCTTCTTTGAAACGGATTGTGTCTCGGCATTAAGTTCATCATCAGAAGGTTCATACGGAGATGTATCCCCGATTACTTTACCATCCAGAAGACGTATAATTCTGCTGGAATATTCTTCTGCCAGATCTCCGTTATGTGTAACCATGATAATTAATTTTTCCTTGGAGATGTCCTTAAGGATATTCATAATCTGGACACTTGTTTCGGAATCCAAAGCACCGGTGGGTTCATCGGCGAGGATTATATCCGGATTGTTCACAAGGGCACGGGCAATGGCTACACGCTGCATCTGTCCTCCGGACATCTGGTTAGGTTTTTTATGAAGCTGATCTTTGAGGCCTACTTTCTCAAGGGCTTCCCTGGCACGCTGTCTGCGTTCTGATTTGGATACGCCTGATAAGGTAAGAGCCAGTTCTACGTTAGCTAAAACTGTCTGATGGGGAATAAGGTTATAATTCTGAAATACAAATCCGATTTTGTGGTTACGGTAGGTATCCCAGTCCCTGTCCTTAAATTCCTTAGTGGAACGTCCTCCGATTATTAAATCACCGCTTGTATAGCGGTCCAGACCGCCGATAATATTAAGCATGGTGGTCTTGCCGCATCCGGACTGTCCCAGTATGGATACAAATTCACTTTCACGAAAGGCAATACTGATTCCCTTAAGCGCATGGACAGTGGTATCACCGGCAACATAGTCCTTCCTGATATCTTTTAACTGTAACATGGTTTTCTCCTTGTGTTGAATTAGTTGGTTTAGTTTCAGCTTATTATTCTACCACAAGCTGGAAATATGTAAATAATGAAATAATAAACAATTTATAAAAATAAAATAAATCTTCAAATCTTAAAGCACTTGTGATATACTAATATGGAATTATATGTAATATTTATTTAATATAGATTTAATAGAGGGAAAAAAGTGGATAAAGCAGATAACGGACTTAGTGAACAAGCCAGAAGAAGAAAGCGGATAAATTTATATAAAAGGATAATTGTAATATTAATTATCACAATGATACTGCTGCCTACCATATTATGTATCATTTTATTTTTCAGAATAAACTATCTTAACAGAGAATTGAATGACCTTAAAGTGTCAATGCTTGAAAGGGATACAATACTTGCAGCAGATGGAGAAGATACAGACAAAAACAAGCCTTTGCCTGAACCACCGTCAAGTTATTACGGTACCAATACCAATAATTCCGAGAACAGAACGGAACCATCAGGGGAATCCGTAACCAAACCGTCAGAAGAAGAGAGTACACAGGAGAGTGGCGGCATGGAGGAAGAATCTGCCGAAGCATTCAGGCCGGCAACGGAATATTCGGCAGAAGTACAGCAGGCTCTTAACGAAGGACGAAAGGTTGTATATCTTACATTTGATGACGGACCGTGGGAGAAAACGCCGATTCTTCTTGATGTCCTTGCAAAATATAATGTCAAGGCTACATTTTTTGTTATTGGTAATCCCGGCTGTGAGGATATGTACAACAGAATTGTGGATGAGGGACATACGTTAGCCATGCACACATACAGTCACAGATATGATGTGGTATACGGAGGGCTGGAATCCTTTGAAAATGAGGTTACCCAGCTTAGTACATATCTTCAGTCAGTGACAGGAATTAAACCTTATATTTTCAGGTTCCCCGGAGGCTCAAGCACTGCACAGACCAACAATATAAGGCCATATATTGATTATATTAATCAGGAGAATCTGGTTTATTATGACTGGAATGTTTCTTCGGGGGATGCGGTAATTAACCCATTGACGGCGGAGCAGATTTATAATAATGTAATGAGTGGAATTGCCACACAGAATGTATCGGTGGTGCTTATGCACGATTCATATTGCAGAGAAACTACCATAGAGGCACTTCCGGCAATAATTGAAAGTCTTCAGGCAATGAATGCGTTGATTTTACCAATCACAGAAGATACAGTGCCTGTACATCATAATGTTAAATAACAGGAGGAATATCAAATATGGGTTTTTTTAAAGACTTTAAGGCAGATTTATCACAGGCAGTCAATGAACTTTCAGATGATGCGGTGAAGATGGCGGCAGGTGACACTGAAAGTGCACTGGATGATGTTATGGTAGATACACTTACTGATGCAGAAGATGAAAAGGCATTACAGGCTGCATTGGAGAATGTGGATGAGAAAGCCGGTTTAGCGGATGAGGCCGTGGATGTTCAGGAAGAAAAACCGGTTAAGGCTTCCAAAGCAGCTTCTTCAAACAATAAGGCGGCAGATACTGATACAGTTTCCCATAGTGAACCGGAAGAAACTGATCCGGCGGCAGATACGCATATGCAGGACAGCGTTGGAACCGATTCCGGAGATGCCTCAGATATGACGGCAATTATTACCCAGGGACTTAAGATTACGGGAGATATTAAAGCAGAAAGTTCAGTTGAACTGTTAGGTACTGTAGAAGGCAATGTTGACTGCAAGGGTAAACTGATTGTTAGCGGTAAAATAGTGGGTAATTCTTCTTCAGCAGAATTTTTTGCTGATAAAGCTGAAATCACCGGTGACGTAAACTGTACAGGACCGGTTAAAATAGGCTCCGGCTCAGTAATAATCGGTAACCTTACTGCCACATCCGCAGTAATTGCAGGAGCAATCAAAGGTGATATAGATGTACACGGACCTGTTATTGTGGATACATCCGCCATTGTAATGGGTAACATAAAATCCAAACTGGTTCAGATTAATAACGGCGCAGTTATTGAGGGCTACTGTTCACAGTGCTATTCCGACAACAGTCCCAAGAATTTTTTTGGAGATAAATAAATTTCAGGAGATTTGACAGATGAAAGAAAAAAGAATTATGTTAAAGCTCAGCGGAGAAGCTCTGGCAGGAGATAAAAAGACAGGTTTTGATGAGGCTGTGGTAACGGAGATTGCCAGACAGGTCAAGGTTATTCATGAAAGCGGAGCAGAAGTGGGTATAGTTATAGGCGGAGGCAACTTCTGGAGAGGAAGAACCAGCGAGAATATGGACCGCACCAAGGCAGATCAGATTGGAATGTTAGCTACTGTAATGAACTGCATATATGTATCGGAAATTTTCCGTTCCATAGGGCTTAAAACAGCCATTCTTACCCCCTTTGAATGCGGCTCAATGACAAAGCTTTTTTCCAAAGACAGAGCCAACAAATATTTTGGAAAAGGCATGATAGTTTTCTTTGCAGGCGGAACAGGACACCCTTACTTCTCAACAGATACCGGTATTGTTCTTCGTTCCATTGAGATGGATGCCGATGCCATATATCTTGCAAAGGCCATTGATGGTGTATATGACAGCGACCCGAAGACCAATCCCAATGCTTTAAAATATGACGAAGTCAGCATTCAGGAGGTCATAGATAAGAAGCTGGCAGTTATAGATATGACAGCGTCCGTTATGTGTATGGAGAACAGGATGCCTTTGGTAGTGTTTGGACTTAATGAGAAGGACAGCATTATTAACACTTATTATGGAAAATTTAACGGAACCAGAGTTACCGTTTAAAAATGGAGGATAAAATGGAAGATATTAAGATTTACGAAGATAAAATGGAAAAAACCTGTGATTCTATGAATGCAGAATTTGCAGCAATCAGGGCAGGAAGGGCTAATCCGCATATTCTGGATAAATTAAGAGTGGATTATTACGGAGCACCTACACCGTTTCAGCAGGTTGCCAACGTTTCAGTACCTGAACCAAGAATGATTCAGATTCAGCCTTGGGAGCCCAGCCTTCTTAAGGAGATTGAGAAAGCTATTCTTACATCTGATTTAGGACTTACCCCTACCAATGACGGTAAGGTAATCCGTCTTGTTTTCCCTGAGCTCACAGAGGACAGACGTAAGGAGCTTGTTAAGGATATCAAGAAAAAAGGTGAGAATGCCAAGGTGGCAGTCCGCAATATCAGAAGAGATGCCAATGATACTGTTAAGAAAAACAGTAAGGCCAACGATATGTCTGAGGATGAAGTTAAGAAACTGGAAGAGCAGATTCAGAAGCTAACAGACAAATACATTGCTGAGATTGACAAATCAGTTGAAGCAAAATCAAAAGAAATAATGACAGTATAAGGAGAGAAAGAGAAACACAGTATTGTGTTTCTTCTCTTTATTTTACAATAAAGAGTTTTGCCTATGGATAATTATAATGAAAAATTAGGACTTAAAATACCGGAGCATGTGGGAATTATTCTGGATGGTAACGGAAGATGGGCGAAAAAAAAGCATATGCCCCGCAATTTCGGTCATGTACAGGGCAGCAGAGTCCTTGAACAAATATGTGATGATGCTGATTCAATAGGGATAAAATATCTTACGGTTTATGTTTTTTCCACCGAAAACTGGTCCCGGTCCAAAATGGAAGTTGACGGACTCATGCGAATACTTCGGGGCTATCTTAAAGACTGTATTAAGAGGGCTGATAAAAATAACATGAAGGTTCGTATTCTGGGCAGAAAAGACAGACTTGATGCTGACATACTTAAGAGTATGGATGAACTGGAGAAAGCCACTGTCAACAATACGGGACTGGTGTTCCAGGTAGCATTGAACTATGGCGGAAGAGATGAAATGATTCGTGCCATACAGAAAATGACACGGGACATAATAGACAAAGGATTGAATCCCGGTGATATAGATGAAGGCTTATTTTCGTCATATCTGGATACTGCAGGAATTCCTGATCCGGATTTAATTATCCGCACCAGCGGAGAAAAGCGGATTTCCAATTTCCTGTTGTGGCAGTGTGCATATGCAGAGCTGGATTTTCCTGAGATTCTCTGGCCTGATTTCAGTAAATCCGCATTGATTGAAGCAGTGGAACGTTATAACAAAAGAGAAAGGCGTTTCGGCGGCGTTAAGGAGGATGAAGATGTTAGTTCGAATAATTAGTGCCATTGTTCTTACCGTTATTCTTGCCGGAGCAGTTGCAGGAGGAAGGATTACCGTATTTGCACTTTCGGTATTTATTACTGCAGGGGGAATGATGGAATTATACAGAGTAGCAGGAGTTCATAAAAAACCCATCGGATTCGTTGGATATGTGATGGGAGCACTTTTTTATGTAATGCTGTGGTTTGATAAACTGGAATATATGACTCTTTTCTGTGTAATATCAGTAATATTGATTATGGCAGTATATGTAATATGCTTTAATTCCATTACCGCCAAAGAAGCTGCCATGGTATTCCTGGGAATATTTTATGTAGCTGTTCCCATATCTTATCTGTACAGAATAAGAATTCTTGATAACGGTATATATATATTTATTCTGTTGTTTGTAAGCTCATGGATTGCAGATACCTGTGCATATTTTACCGGAAGTGCTATCGGTAAGCATAAGCTGGTTCCTGTCCTAAGCCCAAAAAAATCAGTGGAAGGTGCAATAGGAGGCATTGCAGGCTCAGCCTTAATCGGGGGAATATACGGATTAGTTTTGGGCAATATTATTGGCGAAAAGCTGGCCATTCCCTTTGCGGTTGTATGTGCTGCAGGGGCTTTTATCTCCATATTCGGCGATTTGGCCGCATCTGCCATTAAGCGTAACTATGATATAAAGGACTACGGTAAGCTTATACCGGGGCACGGAGGAATACTGGATCGTTTTGACAGTATGATTTTTGTGGCTCCTATTGTATTCTATGTTGCAAAATTACTTGTTAGGTAAGGACATATATTATGAAAAATATATCTATTTTAGGCTCAACAGGCTCCATTGGAACCCAGACTCTTGATGTGGTCAGACATAATAACGAGCTTTGTGTCACAGCCCTGGCTGCAGGCAGTAATATAAAAGCTTTGGCAGAACAGATAAGGGAGTTTTGTCCAAAGCTTGTTTGTGTGGCAAAGGAAGAGTCGATTCCTGAATTAAGGCTTCTTACCAATGATTTGGATTATGAAGTATGCTATGGCATGGAGGGACTTTGCCGTGTAGCTTCCATGGAGGAGACTGATACGGTGGTGACTGCCATTGTGGGAATGTTAGGTATTATTCCAACAATAGAGGCAATTAAAACAGGTCATAACATAGCCCTTGCCAACAAAGAAACACTGGTGACTGCCGGACACATAATTATGCCCATGGCAAAGGAAAAAAATGTTTCAATTCTTCCGGTGGACAGTGAGCATAGTGCCATATTTCAGTCACTTAACGGAGAAAATCCCAAACGGATAGAGAAAATCCTCCTGACAGCATCAGGAGGACCTTTCAGAGGCAGGGATATTGAGTATATGAAAAATGTCCGCCCGGAGGATGCCCTTAAGCATCCCAACTGGACAATGGGAAGAAAAATTACCATTGATTCTTCTACCATGGTTAATAAGGGACTGGAGGTTATTGAGGCTAAATGGCTGTTTGGTGTGGATATAGATGATATAACCGTGGTTGTTCAGCCCCAGAGTGTAATACATTCCATGGTTCAGTTTGTGGACGGAAGCGTAATTGCACAGCTTGGCTGTCCTGATATGCGTCTGCCCATACAGTATGCCCTGTTTTATCCGGACAGAAGGGTGATGCAGGGTGAAAGACTGGATTTTGCAAAGCTTGGAAGTATTACATTTGAAGCTCCCGATATGAAGAATTTCAGGGGCCTGGCTCTTGCATATGAAGCAGGAAGAAAGGGCGGCAATTTCCCTACGGTTTTTAATGCTGCTAATGAGTATGCCGTGGCAGAGTTCCTTAACCATAAAATAGGCTATCTTGATATTATTGAGATGATTGAACGATGCATGAACAGCATACAATATATAGATAATCCCGATGTCAGTCAGATTCTGGATACGGAACAGGCTGTTTATGAATTACTGAGGTGTTGATATGTTAAAATATGTTTTGGCTTTTCTGGTTTTAAGTCTGGTTATTATTATACATGAATTCGGACACTTTGTTGTGGCAAAAACAAGCGGAGTTGTGGTAAAGGAATTTTCTCTGGGCATGGGCCCTCGAATTCTTAAATTTAAGGGAAAAGAGACACTGTACAGCATTAAACTCTTTCTTTTCGGAGGCTCCTGCCAGATGCTGGGGGAAGATGAGGATTCGGATTCCGAAGGCTCCTTTAACAGTAAATCCGTAGGCAAGCGTATTGCCATTATTGCTGCCGGACCTGTTTTCAACTTCCTGCTGGCATTTATTCTGTCCATTGTTTTAATCGGTATAGCAGGCTACGACCCCTGTATAATTCGCAGTGTGGATGAGGAAAGTGCCGCTTATGAGGCAGGACTTATGCCCGGGGATAAAATTACCGAGGTTAACGGTACCAATGTTACCTTTTACGGTGATTATAGTATGTATGTGCTGCTTAATGACGGAGCAGAATTGAAGCTTACCGTGGAAAGGGACGGTGAAGAATACGACATTACAGTTACTCCTGAATATGTGGATAAAGATGTATATCAGATGGGAGTCCTTTTGAACAGTGACACTCCCTCCATTGCCGGGGTTAATGAGGGAAGTCCGGCAGAAGAGGCCGGAATGAAGACCGGAGATATAATACTGAGCATAGATGGTAATACAGTCAATAAATCTGAGGATATTACGCCTCTGGTACAGAAGTCAGAGGGCAACAAAATGGCTGTTGTGGTAAAGCGTGGAGATGAAGAGCTGGTTTTGAATTTTGCAGCAAAAACAGTTCATTCATCATATTATGATTACGGATATTCCCTTTCAGGAGAAAGGGTTAAATGTAGTCCGTTTGAAACCATAGGATATGCCATTGAACAGGTGGGTTATTGGATTAAATCCGTATTTGTCAGCTTCAAACTTCTCTTTATGGGTGTGGCTTCCTTTAATGATATGGCAGGTCCGGTGGGAATTGTGAATGCCCTGGGCAATGTAGTAGAGCAGAGCAAACCCGACGGCGCATTGTATATATTCCTCAATCTGGCCAACTGGTGCATTATGATAAGCGCTAATCTGGGAGTAATGAACCTTCTGCCGATTCCGGCTCTGGACGGAGGAAGACTTATATTCCTGTTTATTGAGGCAATCAGGCGTAAACCTGTTCCAAGGGAAAAGGAAGGCATGGTTCACTTTGTGGGAATTGTTCTTCTTATGATATTAATGGTTGTTATATTAGTTAATGATATCCGTAAATTATTCTAGGGGAGAATATAATGTACAGAGATAATACTAAAGTTATACACATTGGAGACCGGGTAATAGGAGGGGGCAATCCCATTCTTATCCAGTCCATGACCAATACCTCTACAGAAAATACAAAAGCCACTATTAATCAGATTCACCGGCTTTATCAGGCAGGCTGTGACATTGTGCGTTGTACCGTTCCTGATGAAGCTGCTGCTAAAGCAATTAAAACAATTAAGGAAAATATTTCCATTCCTTTGGTAGCGGATATTCATTTTGATTACCGCATGGCAATTCTTGCCATGGAAAACGGAGCGGATAAAATCCGTATCAATCCGGGGA
>JBJEND010000109.1:0-2581 GCA_051880015.1 Butyrivibrio sp.
GATGCCGGGGCTAATGTTTCAATTATTTTGGGACATTTTCAAATATGCTTGACAGAAAAATTTAATAGTGACATTTCAAATACATTGATATATAATAGTACTTGGTAAGTTTTTACTGATTTATTTTATGTGTGGAGGTAAATGAAATGGGTATTATTGCAAGATTTAAAGACATTATGTCAGCTAATATCAATGCACTGCTTGATAAGGCTGAGGACCCTGAGAAAATGATTGATCAGTACATGAGAAATCTTGAGAGTGATTTGGGAAAAGTAAAAGCAGAGACGGCAGCTGTTATGGCAGACGAAGCCAGAGCCAAGAGAGATTTGGATGAGTGCCAGGCAGAAGTTAATAAATTACAGGCGTATGCAGAGAAAGCAGTTAAGGCCGGTAATGATGAGGATGCAAGACAGTTCCTTACCAAGAAGCAGTCACTTGCAACTCAGCTTAATGCTTACCAGCAGACATATGTTATCGCAGCCGATAATGCGGCTAAGATGAGACAGATGCACGATAAGCTGGTTAATGATATCAGTGAACTGAATGTAAGACGTGATACCATTAAGGCTAAGATGAAAGTTGCCAAGGCACAGCAGACAGTTAATAAAATCGGTGCTAATATGACCGGTGCTGATAAGAATCTTTCAGCATTTGCCAAGATGGAAGCTAAAGCAGACAGAATGCTGGATGAAGCTAATGCAATGGCAGATTTGAATTCATCAAGTTTTGATAATTCCATGGAAGAGCTTGAGAGAAAATACGCTACAGCTTCTTCTCCTGAAGTGGACGACGAACTTGCAGCTTTGAAAGCTAAAATGGGAATGTAATTATTTCAAAATATTTATAGGGTGCATTCTTCGGAGCGCACCCTGTTTTTTGCTGATGTAAAGTATACGGAGGAAAGAATGGGATTATTTTCAACAGTAATTGAGTGGAATGAACAAAACAGTAATGATGTTATATTCTGGAAGTTTGGTGATACTGAAATTAAAAAAGGCAGCCGGCTGGTTATACGTGCAGGGCAGGATGCCATATTTATGGTGGATGGCAGAATAGAAGGTATTTTTAAGGACGAAGGAACCTATGATATTGAATCTGACATAACGCCGTTTCTGTCCACACTTAAGGGTTTCAAATTCGGTTTCAGAAGCGGAATGAGAGCAGAGGTGCTGTTTGTTAATACCAGAGAGTTTACGGTTAAATGGGGTACTTTTAATCCTGTTTATATCAGAACGCCGGAATTTGCCGCCGGACTTCCCATCCGTGCCTGCGGAACCTTTAACTGCAAGGTTTCAGATTATATTGCCCTGATTGACAAAGTGGCCGGAATACGCAATGAATACAGGATTGAGGATTTGAGAGAGAGGGTTGTTTCCGCGGTGTCTCCCCTGCTTATGAAGTGGATTGGAAGGGAAGGAAAGGATATTTTTAACCTTCAGGAGAATTCTGCAGCCATTGCAGATGGTATAAGGGAGGATCTGGATATGCAGATGCTTGCGGATGGTATTACAATAACGAAGTTTTATATTCAAAGCTTCAGCTATCCCGATGATATATGGAGTAAAATTAATTCAGGAAAATAATATGAGTATTTACGATAGATTAAATGACAGACAGAGGGAAGGGGTCTTTACAACGGAAGGCCCCGTTCTGATTTTGGCCGGAGCAGGTTCCGGAAAAACAGGGGTCATTACCCATAGAATAGCATATCTTATAGAAGAAGTGGGAGTAAATCCCTACAGTATTCTTGCTATAACTTTCACCAATAAGGCTGCAAAGGAGATGCGGGAGCGAGTTGACAGGCTTACCGGAATGGGGGCGGACGCCGCATGGATTATGACTTTTCATGCAGCCTGTGTAAGGATTCTTCGAAGATATATTGACAGGCTGGGCTATGACTCTAATTTTACAATATATGATACAGATGATCAGAAAAGTGTTATAAAGGATGTATGTAAAAGACTGGATATTGATACCAAGCAATATAAGGAACGGTCTTTGTTAAGTACAATTTCCAATGCCAAGGATGAAATGATAACACCGGATGTTATGTATATGAACGCAGGGGGAAGCTACCAGCAGCAAAGAGTTGCAGAGGTGTACAGGGAATATCAGGAGCAGCTTAAGAAAAATAATGCTGTGGACTTTGATGATATTATTAATCTTACCGTTGAGCTTCTGGATAAGGAAAGGGATGTGCTGGAGGCCTATCAGGAAAGATTCAGGTACATTATGGTGGATGAATATCAGGATACCAATACGGCACAGTTTAAGCTGGTACAGCTTCTTGCATCCAAATACAAAAATCTGTGTGTAGTGGGTGATGATGACCAGTCCATATATAAATTCCGAGGCGCCAACATAATGAACATACTCAATTTTGAAGAGTATTTTCCGGATGCCAGGGTAATTAAATTGGAACAAAATTACCGTTCCACCCAGAATATTCTGGATGTGGCCAATGCGGTTATACGCAATAATGCAGGACGTAAGGATAAGAGCCTCTGGACCGAAAGCGATAGCGGAGATAAAATATCTTATCAGATATACGACAATGAATTTGAAGAAGCGTCAGGAATTG
>JBJEND010000110.1:0-12873 GCA_051880015.1 Butyrivibrio sp.
CATACGTTCCAGCCGTTCTATCATCCATGGCTTATCCTCATAATATTTTTCCAGCTCATCCAATGATATTTCACTGTCTGTAAGATAATCCCTTCCGATGTATCTTTTGGGCTTATTCATAATACGGATAAAATCCCTGCGTTTACGGCTTCCCATTGCTATATCCATATATGTCAAAAAATCCACCGCAATCCAGTGTTCAAACATATTGGGAACACCATCCCTCAGTACAAAAGGAATATTATTTTCAATCATACAACGTATAAACGAGCCTGCGCCGGAATTGGTTCTGTACAGCACTGCATGATTTCTGTATTTCTTCCCATTCTGAACAGATTTTCTAATGTCCGAAACTATTCTTTTATATTCCTCCCCGGTAGTGTTAAATTCAACTATATTAACCTTATCTCCCGGCGGATTAACGGATATTACTGTCTTGGAGAATCTGATTTTATTGTTTTGAATAACCAGACCTGCTGCCGTAGTTATATTAGAAGATGAACGATAATTTATATCCAGAACCGTTTTTTTGCAGTCAGTGTAATCTTTTTCAAAATTAAGCATAATTTCCGGTTTGGATCCTCTGAAGCCATATATGCTCTGATCGTCATCACCTACTACAAATATGTTGTTTTGGGGCTTTGCCAGCATTTTAACCACATCATACTGTATTTTATTAATATCCTGAAATTCATCCACCAGAATATATGTATATTTCTTCTGCCACCGTTTCAAAATATCCGGTCTTTTCACAAACAGTTCATAACAGTACAGGAGCATATCATCAAAATCAATAAGTCTGCGCCCTCTGAGGGTACTGTCATATCCCTTGTAAATCCTTCTGAATTCCTCCTCCGGAAAAGCTGCGGAATAATAACTGTCAATATCTATTCCCTCTGTTTTGACCCTGCTTATTTCGCCGGAAATATTATTCAGTGTATCATTAATATCCTCCGTCTCAAGACTGCTTTTTTCTATTAACTCTTTCAGGATATAATTTTTTTCATCTTCTTTAATAATATTATTTACGGAAAAATTATATGCTGCCTTAAGAATATAGAAGAAAACGGCATGAAAAGTCCCAAATGTAACTCCTCTTTTTCCACCGGAGAGCTTTTCAAATCTTGAACGCATTTCCTCTGCAGCCGCTTTGGTAAAGGTAATAACCAGAATCTCCTCCGGATTAACTTTATACTCTTCTATAAGATATTTAATTCGCATTGTAAGAACAGTGGTTTTTCCCGAGCCGGGACCGGCAATTACCAGCATGGGGCCGTCCCCATGCCGGATTGCAGACATTTGAGAATCATTAAAATTCATATATAGAATATCTCCTGATTAGAAAATCAAACTTCCTATCTGATATACCAGGACAGCCATTAACCATGCAATAACAAGCTGAATCAGTATTGTCCTTACAGTGAACAGTACAGAATGGCTCTCCTTTTTTATTGTGGCAATAGTTGCCACACAAGGTGTATACAAAAGACAGAATACCATAAAGGCATAGGCATTTACAGGACCGAAACCGAATCCTGCCAGTATTTCTGAAAATTCACTCATCCCCGCAACAGATGAGGCATTGGGTACTCCAAAGAGAACTGACATACTGGATACCACCACTTCTTTGGCAGATATACCTGAAATAAGTGCAACACCTATCTGCCACAAGCCAAGTCCCGCAGGCTTTAATACAGGTACAAGACATTTTCCGATTATTGCACCAAAGCTTTGGGATATATCCTCCGTCATGCCGTGGGGACCGAAGTTTAATATTCCCCAGATGATAATGGATGCCAGAAAAATAGTGGTTCCCGCTTTGGTCAGATAATCTTTTACTTTCTCCCACACATATATGGCAATAGTTCTGGGATTAGGCGTTTTATATTCAGGGAGCTCAATAAGAAGGGCATTTCCCGAATTCTTATTTTTATCAAAAAGATGAAGAATCATGGCGTAGGCAACTGCCACCAATATTCCCAGAATATATAACGAAAAACTTACCAGCATGGCATATTTAGGGAAAAACATTTCCGAAAATAATATGTAAATGGGCAGTCTTGCCGAACAGGACATAAAAGGAGTACACATGATAATTTTTCTGCGGTCCCTCTCATGTTCCAGGGTACGGGCAGCCATCACTGCAGGAACAGTACATCCAAATCCCAATACCATGGGCAGGAAGCCCTTGCCTGATACCCCCACCCGGCCCATAATGCCATCCATAACGTATGCCACTCTTGACATATATCCACTGTCTTCAAGGAATGCCAAGGCCAGAAAAAGGATGAAAATATTAGGTAAAAAGGTAAGGATTCCCCCCACGCCCGTAATAATTCCGTCCACAACCAGGGATATAAGCCAGTCGGCTGCGTGAATATTGGTGAGTCCGTTGAAAACCAAATCGGAAAAAGCCCCTATTCCCAATTCAAACCAGCCTTTAATTATATCTCCCACCGTAAACGTAAGAAAAAATACCAAAGCCATTATGGAAAAGAACACGGGAATTCCCCATATGGGGTGTGTAAGCACTTTATCAACCTTGTCAGTTACCGCTGCCTTTTTGTCTTTGTTAAAAAGTGTATCCTCTACAATTTCCTCAATATATTCATATTTTGAAGAAATTATCTGATTGGAATAATCCCTGTCCACTATTTTGTTGGTAATACTTCCGTATTGGCCTACAATTTCCTCGTCATTTTCCAGAAGCTTTATGGATATCCAGCGGTCCAGTTTTATATCCGGATTGGATGCCTTTAAAATCACCTGAATCTTCTCGATTTTATTTTCAATTTCCTCGGAATATTTTACTACGTCAGCAATATGCTTTTCATCATAATGATGTACTACTGCATGCATGAGAACATCAAGACCTGACCGTTTTCTGGCAGATACAGGTACAACGGGGATATCTCCCAGCATTTCCGGCAGTCTGTGAAGATCTATCTCCATACCTCTTTCTTCCACAATATCCATCATGTTCAGCGCCAGTACCACGGGTTTGCCCAGTTCCAGAAGCTGCAGGGTGAGATAAAGATTACGCTCCAGGGACGAAGCATCCACCACATCTATAATTACATCTACCTCATCCTCCAGAATACATCTTCTGGAAACCTTTTCCTCAATAGAATATGATGTAAGACTATATATTCCCGGAAGGTCAATCAATACAAGTTCTCTGCCTTTGTAGTTAAAGCTACCTTCCATCTTCTCCACTGTTACTCCCGGCCAGTTAGCCACTTTGAGATTGGCACCGGTGTAGGCATTGAACAAAGTTGTTTTACCGCAGTTGGGATTTCCTATAAAACCTACTGTTATTTTACCATCCCTACTCATTTGCAGACACCTCAATTCCCATGGCAAGATCTTTGCCGAGAGCAATTCTTGTACCCCTGACTTTAATAATCACGGCACCATACCTCTTCTTGTTAAGAAGATCTATTCTGGTCCCGTCTATAAGTCCCAGAGCCTCAAGTCTTCTTATTATCCTGTCTTCAACCATTATGTTTTTAATTATGTATGTATTTCCTTTTTTACATTCGTTAAGAGTCATATTCCCGGTATCCTTCTTTCATCATACTAGAGATTACTCTTTTAAAAAAACATTGTCAATTAAAACATTAAAAAGAGTTCCGCTTATTTAAAAAGCAGAACTCCTTTATTTTACTTGAATAAACTGCGTTTTTTCTTTTTGTCTTCCCGTCTTACGCCGTCATTCATGGCGGCATCAAACTCAAGCAGAGCCTGACGCTGAGCTTCATTAAGTTTTTCCGGAACCTTAACTACCAGTGTCACATAATGATCTCCCCTGACCTGCTTATTGCGAAGAGAAGGTACTCCCTTGCCTTTTAGTCTTACTTTGGTATCAGTCTGTGTACCCGGTTTAATATCGTACTCAACTTCACCATCCACTGTTTTAATCCTGATTGTATTACCTAAAGCAGCATCTGCAAAACTGATTGGAACTGTGGAATATATGTTCATATCCTGTCTCTGGAAATCAGGGCTGGATGTAACAACAACCTCTACAAGGATATCTCCGTTTTCTCCGCCGTACTTACCCGGTTCTCCCCTGCCCCGGATACGGATACTCTGTCCGTTATCTATACCGGCAGGAATAGATACCTGAATCTTCTTACGGCTGGAAACATAGCCTGAACCATAGCAGTTCGGACATTTATCTTTAATAACGGTTCCCTTTCCGTTACAATCCGGACAGGTCTGAACATTTCTGACCATTCCGAAGAGGGACTGCTGTGTATACACAATCTGTCCCTTACCACCGCACTTGCTACAGGTAACCGGAGCACTGCCCTGTCTGGCTCCTGTTCCGCCACATTGTGGACAGGGATCCTTAAGATTCAATTCCAATTCTTTTTCACAGCCGAATACAGCTTCCTCAAATTTTACACGAACGCTGGCACGGACGTTGGCCCCCTTCATCGGACCATTGTTGTTCCGGCGTCTTCCTCCTCCGAAAAGATCTCCGAAAATATCTCCAAAGATATCTCCCATATCGCTAAAATCAAAGCCTCCGGCTCCTCCACCGCCGCCGTTTTCAAATGCTGCGTGTCCAAATTGGTCGTACTGCTGGCGTTTCTGAGGATCACTCAGAACGGCATATGCCTCGGAAGCCTCTTTAAATTTAGCCTCTGCTTCGGCATCCCCCGGGTTGGTATCAGGGTGGTATTTCTTTGCCAGTACACGATATGCTTTTTTCAGAGCGGCATCATCCGCATCCCTGGGCACCCCTAAGACTTCATAATAGTCTCTTTTATCAGCCATGATTAGTCCTCCATTAACCGCTCAAAGTGAGGGATTAATCCCTCACTTAAAAGCGTTAAATATTTACACTTTATATTATACTTCTCTGTAATCTCCGTCAACTACATCATCTTCAGCAGTATATCCGGCATCCTGTGCTGTCTGGGCACCACCCATATCCGGTCCGGCTCCTGCAGCTCCCTGATTCTGCTCATAGAGCTTTGCAAAAAGTGCCTGGGCACTGTTCATGAGTTTTTCCTTGCCTGACTTAATCTCCTCAACATCTGCATCAGTCATTGATTCCGGTGTTGTTCTGTCAATTACTGCTTTTAACGCATTCAGGTCAGCTTCTACGGCAGATTTCTCGCTGGCGCTTACCTTATCTCCCACTTCATCGAGAGCCTTCTGTGTCTGGAATACCATTGAGTCTGCGTCATTGCGGGCTTCAATACCTTCCTTACGCTTCTTATCCTGTGCTTCGAATTCTGCGGCCTCCTTAACTGCCTTCTCAATATCTGCATCTGACATATTGGAACCGGATGTGATGGTAATATGCTGTTCCTTACCTGTTCCCAAATCCTTTGCAGATACATTTACAATACCGTTGGCATCAATATCAAAGGTAACTTCAATCTGAGGAACGCCTCTTCTTGCAGGAGGAATTCCGTCAAGTCTGAACTGTCCAAGGGACTTGTTATCCTTGGCAAACTGTCTCTCACCCTGAAGAACGTTGATATCTACCGCTGTCTGGTTATCTGCTGCAGTAGAGAATACCTGACTCTTCTTGGTAGGAATAGTTGTATTTCTCTCAATTAACTTGGTTGCAATACCGCCCATGGTTTCAATGGAAAGTGAAAGCGGAGTAACATCCAAAAGGAGAATGTCGCCTGCACCTGAATCTCCGGCTAATTTACCACCCTGAATAGAAGCACCTACAGCTACACATTCATCAGGATTCAGTGATTTGTTAGGCTCTTTGCCTGTAAGCTGTTTAACCTTTTCCTGTACACAAGGTACACGGGTAGAACCACCAACCAGAAGCACCTTGGAAATATCAGAATAATTTAATCCTGCATCCTTCATGGCATTCTGAACAGGAATTGCTGTTCTCTCCACAAGGTCATGAACCAGTTCTTCGAACTTAGCTCTTGAAAGATTCATGTCAAAATGTTTTGGTCCGTCAGCAGTTGCTGTGATAAACGGAAGGTTAATGTTAGTTGTAGTTGCTGAAGAAAGCTCTTTTTTAGCCTTCTCTGCAGCTTCCTTTAATCTCTGAAGGGCCATCTTATCTGTAGAAAGGTCAACGCCCTCTGATTTCTTAAATTCCTCAATCATCCAGTTAATGATTGCCTGATCGAAATCATCACCGCCGAGTCTCGTATCACCATTGGTTGAAAGGACCTCGATAACACCGTCACCGATTTCAATAATGGATACATCGAATGTACCACCACCAAGGTCATATACCATAACCTTCTGTTCTTTCTCATTTTCAAGGCCGTAAGCAAGGGCTGCTGCTGTAGGCTCGTTAATAATACGTTTTACATCCAGGCCTGCGATTTTACCTGCATCCTTTGTAGCCTGACGCTGTGCATCGTTGAAATAAGCAGGAACAGTAATAACTGCCTCTGTAACGCTCTCACCAAGGTAGCTCTCAGCATCGGCCTTTAATTTCTGAAGAATCATTGCAGAAATTTCCTGTGGAGTATAATTCTTTCCGTCTATTGATACCTTGTAATCAGATCCCATATGTCTCTTAATGGAAGATATGGTCTTATCTGCATTGGTAACTGCCTGACGTTTTGCAGGCTCACCTACAAGTCTCTCTCCGTTTTTAGTAAATGCAACAATAGAAGGAGTTGTTCTTATTCCTTCTGTATTAGCTATAACTACAGGCTTACCGCCTTCCATAACAGCTACACAACTGTTAGTTGTTCCTAAGTCGATTCCAATAATTTTTCCCATGATAAATTACTCCTTTACATATTATAATGAAAATTAGTTTGCTACTTTAACCATACTGTGTCTTACAACAGAATCCTTATAAAAGTATCCTTTCTGTAAAACCTCTGCTACAACATTCTCACCAAGGCTGTCATCATCAACATGCATTACCGCATTATGATAATCCGGATTAAATTCTGCGCCCTCGGCCTCGATTTCCTTAACTCCCAGTTCCTCAAGGGTTTTGGTGAGCTGTTTGTAAATCTTATCCATTCCCTCTGCAACAGGTGTCGTTCTGTCATCTTCAGGAATGGCTGCAAGACCTCTTTCGAAATTGTCAACTACAGGAAGGATCTTAATAACTATATCTCTGGCTCCGATTTCATACATTGCTGACTTTTCTTTCTCTGTACGTTTTCTGAAATTATCGAATTCTGCCATCGTCCTTCTGTATTTATCTGTCAACTCCTCAATCTGGAGATCTTTTTTGTCTTTCTTATCTTTCTTCTTGAAGAACCCTTTTTTATCGTCCTTCTCTCCGGAAGCATTTTCTGTTTCCTCATTGATATCGGCTTCTTTAATATCATCAGCAGCTTCCTCTGTATCAACATCTTCTGTATTGATATCTTCCGCCTCCATATCTACAGCCTCATTATCAATGTTATCTTCTACTTCTTTGTTCATCTCATCAGCCAAAAAATCGCCACCTTTCTATTTCTTAAACGCATCATCAAGCTGTGTCTTAATACTCTTAATTGTTGAAACTACTTTTTCATAATCCATACGCTTAGGTCCGATTATTCCAATGGTTCCTTTAGCACCGTCTTTTAATTCGTAGGTTGCTGTAACTACGCTGCAGTCTTTCATGGTATCCACAGGCGTTTCCTTTCCGATATATACCTTAATATCACCGGAGGAATCATCATCAAGAGAATCCGTAACCAGTTCCGCAAGAAGCTGTTTTTCTTCCAATGTATAGATTAATTCTCTCGCCTTGGAATTATCGCTAAGCTCAGGATACTTAAAAATGTTGGTCGCTCCGCTGGTATATATCTGAAAATCCTCTTCGCTTGAGGCAACAGCAGCTATTGCATCAAGAATGTCTCTTACAAGGATTCCGTATTCACCCGCCTGAGCTGTTAACTCGGATATTATTGAAAGATTTATTTCTTCCAATGTAAGGCCGCTGACTGAACTGTTCAACATTATGTTCAATTTAAGGCAGCCTTCAGTATCCAGTTCAAATGAGCTTTCAATTATGCTGTTCTTAATGCTGTTTCCCTCAAGAACCACAACTGCCAGTATCTTACCCTTTTCAATCTGGGAAATCTGAATGAACTTAATTGTTCTGCCGTTTTTCTTGGGTGCAGCCACCAGGGTTGCATAATTGGTATTGGTAGCAAGGGTTTTAGCTACATTCTGAAGCAAATCCTCAACATGGTCAACTTTTTCGATAAGAAGCTCTTCCTTCCTATTTAAATCGTCTTCCCTTTTATCCAGTTCTGCTTCCCTTTCCTTCATCATGTTATCCACATAGAAGCGGTAACCTGCATCCGAAGGAATTCTTCCTGCAGAGGTATGGGGTTGAACAATATATCCCATTTCCTCCAAATCTGCCATTTCATTACGGATAGTGGCTGAGCTTAAGTTCAAATCAGTATATTTTGAAATAGTTCTTGAACCAACCGGCTCACCCGTTTCCAGGTAATTCTGAATGACAGCTTTTAAAATTTTGATTTTTCTCTCATCCATCTCCATGGCAGCACCTCTTTTTTCTGTTAGCACTCAATGTGTAAGAGTGCTAACATTTGAACTAACCTTAAGATATCACTACATATTATATTTGTCAATAATATTTTTAAATATTTTATTATTTACATGAAAAAACTCCGAAAGCATGACGCCCTCGGAGTTTCGTTTAAATTACATTCAATATTTTACGGGCATTTTCAACGCGTTCCGGTGTTGGAGGATTAACTCCTTCAAGCTTATACGGAATACCGAGAATCTGCCATTTGTGCACGCCGAAAACATGATAAGGAAGAACTTCAATCTTCTTAACATTATTCAGTGTTTTGATAAAATCTGCAAGTCTGTGCAAAAGCTCATCATTATCGCTTGCCGCTTCTCCTCCCGGTACAAGCACATGTCTTATCCAGACCGGCTTATTTATTTCAGAAAGATATTTGGCACATTCAAGAATATTGGCATTAGAATGACCTGTGAGCGCTTTATGCAGTTCATCATCAATCTGCTTAATGTCCAGAAGCACAAGATCCGTATACTTCATCAATTCATTGAACTTATCAAAGAAAGGCTGTTCTTTGGTAAAGGGCTGGGCAGACGTATCCAGACATGTATTAATTCCCTGTTCTTTGGCTTTCTTAAAGAACTCAATAAGGAAATCAATCTGCATAAGCGGTTCTCCTCCGCTTACGGTAATTCCACCGTCTTTTCCCCAGTATGCCTTATACCGCATAACCTTTGCAAGAAGTTCATCCACCTCATACTGTTCCCCTTTTTCCATATCCCATGTATCCGGGTTATGGCAGAATTGGCAGCGCATATTGCATCCGGTCAAAAATACCACAAAACGGATTCCCGGTCCGTCTACAGAGCCAAAGCTCTCTAATGAATGAACATATCCCTTCATATTATTCTCCATTCTGCTGCCTATGACAGCATAGATATTATTTGTAAAATTTCTCTAAATATTCCAGAAGCAGCCGTTTAAAACGACTGCTTCGGAAATAAAAGTTATTTAAACCGTTATGTTTTGCTGACTACATTCTGTCATGGCAGGTTCTTGCAATAACGTCGAGCTGCTGCTCTCTTGTTAAGTCGATGAACTTAACTGCGTATCCTGATACACGGATTGTGAAGTTAGCATATTCAGGTTTCTCAGGATGCTCCATAGCATCATATAATTTGTCTGTACCAAATACGTTTACATTAAGGTGATGTGCACCCTGATCAAAGTATCCGTCCATAGCCTGAACAAGGTTCTTAACTCTTTCATCCATATCATGTCCAAGTGCATCCGGATGAATTGTCTGTGTATTAGAAATTCCGTCTAATGCATACTCATAAGGAAGTTTTGCAACTGAGTTAAGTGAAGCTAAAAGTCCGTTCTTCTCTGCACCGTAGCTTGGGTTAGCACCAGGTGAGAATGGCTCTCCTGCTTTTCTTCCGTCAGGAAGTGCACCTGTAGCCTTTCCGTAAACTACGTTAGATGTAATTGTAAGGATTGATGTAGTATGCTCTGCATGACGGTATGTCGGATATTTCTTAATCTTATCCATGAATGTCTTTAATAACCAAACTGCAATTTCATCAGCTCTGTCATCATCGTTACCATAACGTGGGAAGTCACCTTCAACCTCGTAATCTACTACTAAACCGGCTTCATTTCTTACAGTTTTAACCTTTGCATACTTAATAGCACTTAAAGAGTCAACTACATGTGAGAATCCTGCAATACCGGTAGCAAATGTACGTCTAACATCTGTATCGATAAGGGCTAATTCTGCTGCTTCATAGTAGTACTTATCATGCATATAATGGATAAGATTTAAGGTGTTAACATAAAGTCCTGCTAACCAATCCATCATCTTGTCATATTTTGCCATTACTTCATCATAATCAAGATATTCAGAAGTAATAGGTGCATAGTTAGGTCCAACCTGAGCGCCGGACTTCATATCAACACCACCGTTGATAGCGTAGTTAAGGCACTTAGCAAGGTTTGCTCTTGCTCCGAAGAACTGCATTTCCTTACCTGTCTGTGTAGCAGATACACAGCAGCAGATTGAATAATCATCACCCCAGATAGGTCTCATAACATCATCATTCTCATACTGAATTGAGCTTGTGGTGATTGAAATGTATGCTGAATACTTTCTGAATGCTTCAGGCAGTCTGCTTGAGTAGAGAACTGTTAAGTTCGGCTCCGGTGAAGGACCCATGTTCTCTAATGTATGAAGGAATCGGTAATCAGTCTTGGTAACCATTGAACGTCCGTCCTGGCCGATTCCACCTACTTCAAGTGTAGCCCATACCGGGTCACCTGAGAATAATTCATTGTATGATTTAATTCTTGCGAACTTAACCATTCTACATTTCATAACAAAATGGTCAATTAATTCCTGAGCTTCTACTTCAGTAAGGATTCCGGCATCCATATCTCTCTTAATATAAATATCAAGGAATGTAGATACACGTCCTACTGACATTGCAGCACCGTTCTGAGTCTTGATAGCTGCAAGGTATCCGAAGTAAAGCCACTGAACAGCCTCATGCGCATTCTTAGCAGGAGCTGAAATATCATAGCCGTAAATCTTAGCCATTTCCTTCATTCCCTTTAATGCCTTAATCTGCTCTGCGATTTCTTCTCTTAATCGGATAATATCTTCAGACATTGTTCCGTTTCCGCAAAGGGAACGATCTTTCTCCTTCTGCTCGATTAAGAAATCAATACCGTAAAGAGCAACTCTTCTGTAATCGCCTACGATACGTCCACGTCCGTAAGTATCAGGAAGTCCTGTCATAATCTTATTCTTACGGGCAACTCTCATCTCAGGAGTATAAGCATCAAAAACTGCATCACTATGTGTCTTATGATACTCCTTGAAAATCTTAACTATTTCCGGATTAGGCTCATATCCGTACATCTCACAGGATTCAACAGCCATCTTGATACCGCCGTAAGGCATGAATGCTCTCTTTAACGGCTTATCTGTCTGAAGGCCTACTACTTTCTCAAGATCCTTATATTCTTCGCAGATATATCCTGCCGGGTGAGATGTAAGTGAAGATACAACTTCTGTCTCCATATCAAGGACTCCGCCTTTAGCTCTTTCCTCTTTCTGAAGCTCCTGTAACTTTCCCCAAAGTTTGTTAGTAGCGTCTGTAGGTCCGGCAAGGAAAGCTTCATCGCCATCGTATATGGTATAATTGTTCTGGATAAAGTCTCTTACATTAACTTCATCTTTCCAAGCTTTTCCTTTAAAGCCATTCCACTCTTGTCTTTCTGCCATTTGTATTTCCTCCTTATAAAAATTAATTTTCAAATTTCTCTAACCATGATGATTGTAACATTTTTAACCCAAATAGACAATAGGACGGATTGGCTTTTTTCAGATACATAAATCCGTAAAAAGCCGCACAAAAATACCTCCGCCAAAACAGCGGAGGTATTCCGTACATCATAAAGATAAAATCTGCAACAAAGCTTAATTCTGAGCCTTGTCAATAATTCCCTTGAGTTCGTCTGCTTCATCCTTGGTAAGTGTCTTTCCTTCAAGGAATGCGTTAAGGAACTGAGGAAGGGATCCGTTGAAAGCACGATTTACAAATCTTGTGCTCTCGAACTGCTGAACATCTGCTCTTGGAACAAGTGATGTAACAATAGTACAGTCATTCTGTGCAAAACCCTTTAAGCAAAGTTTCTTAAGGGTTGTGTAAGTAGTAGATTTTTTCCATCCAAGTCTTTCAGTACATAACTTAACTAACTTTCCTGATGGCAACGGCTCATAATCCCAGATAACCGTCATAAAGCGATAATCACTTTCACATAACTTTAAACTGTCCATTTCTTTTCTCCATTTCTGCTTTTAGTAGCCTATTATAAATATTGGTTTGACTGAAATTAACAGATAACTGATATTTCAGTTGGTATTTATTTTGACTTTCCTAATTAAATATAATTGGAAAGTAAAAATCACAGTAAAAAATTAGTTTGTACTAATTATAGTTCAGACCAATATGTAATACTAACATCGGCTCTGATATTAGTATACTACATAATATGCAATCTGTCAAAACAATTTCGCATCCTTAATCAGTTGGCAACTTCTAATTTAAAGTCTAGCAATCGTAATCCTATTTGTCAAGAGGTAATTTATAAATTTTTTAAAAAATTATTCCGGATCCCTGAATATTACCGTTGCATTTCCCATATTACACTCTATATACATGGAATGTCTGTTTTCAGGCTGAATTCCTCCATCGCTGATAAATTCTTCATGTCCCATATCTGTATCAATTTGGCATTCATAGAAGTCACGGCTGTAATAAGTTGTTAAATCAACCTTTCCCATATCGGCATATATCTCTATATCACAGTCAAGATACCCTTCTATTGTAACATTGCCCATATCTGCTTCT
>JBJEND010000111.1:0-2577 GCA_051880015.1 Butyrivibrio sp.
CCACGATGTGGTGGCAAAGCTTCGAGGTATTCTTAAACAGAAAAAGATAGGGCATACGGGTACGCTTGACCCGGATGCCACGGGGGTTCTGCCGGTATGTCTTGGGAGTGCAACAAAACTCTGTGAATATCTCACCGACAAAACTAAAGAATATGAGGCTGTTATGCTTCTGGGAACCGTGACGGATACAGAGGATATATCAGGAAATGTTTTATCCGCAGTGCCGGCAGATGTAAGTGAGATTCAGGTAAGGAATGTAATGGGTAATTTCATTGGTGAATACAACCAGATTCCGCCTATGTATTCTGCCATTAAAATAAACGGGAAAAAACTGTATGAGCTGGCCAGAGACGGCAAGGTTATTGAAAGACAGCCGAGAAAAGTATATATTAACCGCATTGACATTATTTCAGTGGATATTCCCAGAATAAAATTTCGTGTTGAATGCGGTAAAGGAACATATATCAGGTCGCTTTGCAGGGATATAGGAGAGAGACTTGGATGTGGAGCCTGTATGGAAAAACTCATAAGAAGCAGGTCGGGAAACTTTACTCTGGAGACTGCCAGAAGCCTTGTGGAAATTGAAGCACTTGTTCAGAACGGTTCATTTACGGATATAATTTATCCTCCTGACAGCGTTTTTTATAAATACCCCGAAATCATATTAACAGGAAGGAATGCCATGCTGGTTTCCAATGGAAATAAATTCAGGACAGAGAATACACCTGCCAAAGAATCCCAAAGCATGGTAAGGGTATACTGTGATTTTGACGGAAATAAGGTCTTTATGGGAATATACCGTCATGAAGAAGACGGATATTATGCGCCCGTTAAGATGTTCCGAAACGGAGAGTGAAATAACTAATGATTTTTTTCAGAGATAAATTTTTTAACATAGACAGAAAAACTGTTGTTACATTCGGTAAATTTGACGGAATTCATAAGGGACACAGAAAGCTGTTTGCTGCGGCCAGGGAAATTGCAGACAGGGAAGGACTCCTGCTTGCCGCTTTTGCTTTTAAGGTGGCGGGGGGCTGCAGCTTCGGTTATATGGAAAAAGAGCAGATTACCACCTTTGAAGAAAGAGAAGAAATCTTTGAAGAGCTGGGAGCAGATATAATAGTGGAGTATCCCTTCGATGAAGAGGTGGCACGGACGGAGCCTCTGGCTTTTTTGGAACAGATTATTAAGAACAGATTAAATGCTGCATATGTGGTGGTGGGCTCTGACTGGCAGTTTGGTAAGGACAGAGCCGGCAACACGGATATGCTTAAGGCAGCACAGAAACTGTATAATTTTAATGCTGTTGTACTTGATAAGGAACTTTATCAGGGAAAAGAGATAAGCAGTTCATGGATAAGGGAAGAGATAAGAAACGGCAATATGGAAAACGTAAACATTTTACTGGATTATCCCTATACAATAAAAGGAACTGTAGAGCATGGTAACCATATCGGTACCTCCATGGGCTTTCCCACCGTTAATATTGTTCCCGGTGAAAATAAGCTGCTGCCTCCAAGAGGCGTATATGCTTCAAAAGTCCTTATTGATAATAAAATGTATTACGGTGTAACCAATATCGGCGTTAAACCTACTGTATCTTCGGAGGAACGTCTCACCATTGAGACGTTTATATTAAACTTTGAGGGAGACATATACAGGGAAGATTTGAAGGTGCAGTTATTTCATTTCCAGCGTCCTGAAATGAAATTCAGTGACCGGGGCAATCTTGCAAATCAGATTAAACAGGATGTTGACTTTACCAAATCTTATTTTATGATATAAAAATCTTGATTTTTTCAGAAATATGTGGTAGCATTGACAAGTAATATGCGTAGCCGATACTCAGATTAAGGACACTCCGACCGATTCTTAGTATCAGGCGATAATATAATTTTAGGAGGTTATCATAATGATAGCAAAAGAAAAGAAAGCCCAGATTATTGCAGAATACGGTAGAAAGCCCGGAGATACAGGTTCACCGGAGGTTCAGATTGCTTTATTAACAGAAAGAATCAATGAACTTACCGAACATCTCAAAGCTAATCAGAAGGATCATCATTCAAGAAGAGGTCTTCTTAAAATGGTTGGACAGAGAAGAGGTTTACTTGAATATCTTAAGAAAAATGATATTGAAGGATACCGTAATCTCATTGCTCGTTTGGGAATCAGAAAATAATTTTTCAGGGCGGAGAGTTTTCCGCCCTTTTTTTCTGTTTTCACAAAAAAGGAAGATGTACGAGACCACTGAAAAGTATATATTTAATGTATATTTTTCAGTAGTTTCGGTGTCTTCCGCAAAATTATCACTGCCTAATCGGCAGAAGAAGGAGAGAATGTATGTATAAGAGTTTTAGTATGGAACTGGCCGGAAGGACACTTACAGTTGATATCGGAAGAGTGGCTAAACAGGCTAACGGTGCAGCATTTATGCACTATGGTGACACAGTAGTTTTATCTACGGCAACAGCTTCAGAGAAGCCAAGGGATGGAATAGATTTCTTCCCGCTCAGTGTAGAATATGAGGAAAAGTTATATGCAGTAGGAAAAATCCCGGGTGGATTTAACAAGAGAGAA